>CAZKKD010000335.1:0-4952 GCA_964553265.1 uncultured Planctomycetales bacterium
TTCACGAGCTTCTGGACGAGCTCGTCCGGACCGAGAACATTCTCCCCTGGCCGCCGGCCGTGGCCTGAGCGGCGGGCAGGATGCCAGGCCTGTTCACGGCCGGGGGTGTGGCTGGCGCACCGTGGTCCGCGTCTCTTCGGCGGGAGAACGCGTATGCTCAACATCCTCACCGGTCTGGGCTGGCTCTTCAGTGCGCTCTATGTCTCCGGTGGTATGGAGAAACGGGCCCATGTCGCCCTCAGCCTGTCCGCATGGATCGGATACGCGCTCTGGATCACATGGGCCCTCTGGATCCGGACCACGCCCGACGGCCAGGAGCACTATGCGCTCGACATCTTTCTGCTCGGGCAGACCCTGCTGATCGTGGGGATCTCCATCGCCTGGCAACTCGCCTGCGCCTTCTTCACCATCGTGAACCTTGCTGTTCGCCCCCGGGCCCGGCAGTGACCGGCAGCCGCCCCCCTACGCCTCCACGCGGCAGTTGACCACGTGCTCCCCGAGGTCCAGGCCCGGCAGGGTCTCGGCGGTCACGGTCTCCCCGTTGATCGACAGGTTCCGGATCGCCACGTCCTCGATGGGGTGCGCCGCGTCGTTGCCGTGGATGGTGGTCCCCGGGATGTCGACGCCGTGGACGGTGACGTTCCGGATCGCGATGCGCCGCACGTGCCCGATACCGTCGTCCCTGGCCCAGACGTCCTTCGTATTGTCGATGCGGAGGAGCGCACGCCCCATGCGCGGGTCGATGTCGGTCTGCGGAAACTCGACGCCCATGTTCTCGAAGACGATGTCCTCCACCGGCGCGCTGTCGGTGGCGTGGATCCCGAGGGGCCAGTTGCGGGCGAAGATGGCGTCGCAGTCGCGGTAGGTCACGTCGTGGATGGGCGCGCGCGTCTCGTACGTGACGCCGAAGGCGAAGCCCCAGTCGTTCCAGGCGACGCAGCGCTCGTAGCGGATGCCGTGGCAGGGGCTGCCGGGGACGGTGGCCTTGGTGGCGAAGCTGTCGTCGTGGCCGCGGACGAAGCAGTCCCGCACCGTCACGTTCCGCGAGCTGACGCAGTTGATGCCGTCGCTGTTGAGGCGGCCGCTGATGCAGCAGAGCCCGTCGACGGCGACGTCGTCGCAGTCGACGATGGGCAGGTGCCAGCTCGGCGAGTTCCGCAGCGTGATGCCTTCGACGCGGACGCGTTTCGCGTTCTGCAGGCGGATCAGGTTGCGCGCCGGGTGCGGCATCGCGGTGCCGTCCAGAATCCCCCGCCCGCAGATGCGCACGTCCTCCACCCCGCGCACGTCCAGCACCGGCGGCGGATAGGAATAGAGATTCAGCACCCCGCCCCGGACGCCCCGCGCCCCGGCCGGCAGCGTGCCGCGGACGATGGCGCCGCCGTCGAGATAGACGGTCTGGCCGCTCCGGACCGGGATGGTGTCCACCCAGTGCTCGCCGGGGCCGAAGTAGATCACCTCCGCGTCGTCCGGATCCGGCGCGTCCGTCTCCAGCGCATGGGCGAAGAGGTGCAGCGGCTCGCAGTCCCGGCCGTCCAGCACCAGCGTCAACGCCCGCGGCGTCTCCAGCAGGAAGCGAAGCGTCTGCCCGTCGACGGCCGGTTGGATGCCGGCCGAGCGCGGCAGCACGGCCGCGCTTGCGAAGGGGCGATCCACCGTGACGCACACCTCCACCGGCCCGCCCATGTCGAACCGCGCAAAGCCGGCCCAGTCGGTACGGCCGTTGAACATGTGCGCCCACCCGGCGCCTTCCGGCGCGTGGATCGCCTCCCGGACCCGCGCGCTCCAGACCGGCACCTCCCCCCCATCGACAACGAGGCGATACAGACCGAACGGCTGTTCGGTCAGCGGCTGCGGCCAGCTCCGCACCGGCGGGGTCGCGTATGCATGCATGGGGTTTCCTTTCGCGGTAAAGGACGACACAAAGCCCTGGACGCCGCTTCCGAATGGACCGGAACACCGGTCCCGCCAGCAGGCATCCCCGGACCAGCTCGCCCCCCAGCGGAAACCCCTACCGCAAACCGCCGCCGTGCGCAAGGGAACGCCGCCGGTTTTCGCCGTTGCGAGGTAACCCGTTTTTCGGTCCTTTCACCCCAGCTCGACCGGATCCGGGACGGTCTCGGAGCCGCGGTCCCGTCCGAACACATTGTTCCAGTCCACGTCCGCGGTAACGCGCATCAGCACGGCCAGCGTGACCACACTGCCCACGGCCACCGTCAACCCCGTCATCCCCTGAAGGAAAAAGCTGTAGGAAAAGAGCACGAGAAAGAACACCTGCCCCGCCACCGCGATTCTCCATGGAAACGTTCCCTTGAGCGCCGCCGACATGTAGCTGGTCACCAGTCCCACCGAAACGGTGGCACACAAGAGGAACGCCACATGAATGTTGATATGGTCCACGAGGTAGGCCAGGAGTACGTGAAAGGCGCCGAAGCCGGCAGCCACGAACAGGTAATGCATGGGATGGATGTCAACGTGCTCGACGATTCCGATGGCGGCCACGAGCACGAAAAAGAAGATAAGGCAGACAGGTGCGAAGAAGGTGATCCGGCTGGTCAACGGCCCCGGGTTCAGCCGTTCGGGCACCACGACCCCCATATCCTGCCTGGTGATCAGATCCGATGCCCGCCAGAGCACGGTCGCCCCGCCCCCCGTCACCTCCGCAGGCTGCGTGGGCGCATAAGAGCCTTCCGGATAATCCACATCCTCGAAGTCCGTGGTCACGGCCAGATTCAGATTCTGCACCCGGCCCGTTTCCCGATCAATCCGGTAGCGCCAGCTCGCCAGCCCTCGCGTTCGATAAGCGACGAAAAAGGTGCAGCTTTCGCCCGGCGCAAGTTCCGCGACCCCGTCTACCCCGTCTGCGGTATCCACCACTGCAGCCACCGGCTGATCGTTCAGGAGGAATTCGAAAGCATCGTAAGTCGAGTCCGGAGAGGCGAAGTGGAAATGGAACCGGACCTCCCGCGCGGTCTCCTCCGGATTGGTGATGGTGTGCGCACTGCGAAAATGCACCTTGTACGTGGGATACCAGACCAGCCCTTTCTGCCGGTAATCCACGTTCATCTCGACATCCAGGTCATTCCGCGCCGGCATGAGGGGAAGCATCGTGTCGCTGCCCGCCGCTTCCACGGTCACCCGAGGCGCGTGCTGCACAAGGGGCGCGCCCCACAGGCCCCGCACCTCTTCGCCCAGCAGATCGGCGTACTGCGAACTCCGCAGCGCCGTGGTCGTGCCCAGCACCGCCCATCCGCCGCACGCCACAAGGAAAATGACCACGATCGCGACCACGCGCCTGACGCTCATGACGGCCTCCTCCATCCACACCCATGGACCGGCTGCGCACTGCAGCCGCTTCGGGACCGCTGCCCGTCCTGCACGACCGGGCGAACAGTCCCAACGCCCACAGCCTACAGCATGCGGGTGAACGGAATGGGAAGCGCGTGTGAAATCGACGTGAAATCCGCAGACGCTCAGGCAGGGCCGTCCGCTGGGGTGAGTGGAAGCACGATGACGACTTCGGCGCCGCCGTCCGGACGGTTCCGTACACGGACGCTGCCGTCGTGGAGTTGGATGGCCTCGCGGACGAACGTAAGCCCAAGGCCCGTGCTGCGGCGATTCGTGCCCGGCCGCTCAAGAGAATAGAAACGGTCAAACACGCGCGTCAGCGCATACGCCGGAATGCCGGGCCCGCTGTCGCGCACGCGAATGGTCACCGCGTCTTCGTTCACTTCGGCCACCAGTTCGACGCGCCCGCCGTCCGGCGAAAACTCGACCGCATTGTGCAGAACATTCACCAGCGACTGCCGGAGGAGAAAGCGTTCCCCCCGAAGGTGCGCGTTCTGCGGCACCTGAACGACCAGTGCAATCTCCCCGGACGCCAGAAGCGGCTCCAGGCTTTCCTCCACATCCGCCGCGAGCGCCGCCAGGTCGATGTCCTCCACCTCGCGCAGTCCTTTCCGGCCCTCGAGGGATGCGAGCGTGAGCATGCGGTCCGCAAGCTGCCGGATGCGGGCAGTCTCGTTGCGGATGTTGCGGAGAAAGCGGCTGCGCGCTTCCGTTGGCATCTCTTCTTCCAGGAGCTCCGCCGCGCCCTGGACGGCCGCCAGCGGGCCTTTCATCTCGTGCGTCAACGTCTGGACATAATTCTCGACGTACTGCCTGCCTTCAAGCGCGTCCCGCATCTCCTCGAACGCGGCGCCGAGCTCGCCAATCTCGCTCCGTCCCAGCCTGGGCGGCGTGGGCTTCCCGCCGTCGCGCACGGCGCGTGCATAACCGGTCAGCTTGCGGATCGGGCGCGTAATCCACGCCGACGCCGCGACGCCCAGGACCCCCACCGCCACGGCGGCGAGCAGCCCCCCGAGCACGATCTTCCGTTTGGCCGAGTCCAGGAAGTTGTTGATGCTGGCCGACGGTTTGGCCACAGTGAGCACCCCCACCACCTCGCCGTCCTCCATGACGGGAGAAGCCACATGCAGAACCGAGGAGTTCGGGTCCTCCGGGTCGGTGCGCGTGGTGCGTGCGCCGTATTCCCCGCGCAGGGTCCGAATCACATCGTTCCACTGCGAGAAGTCCGCGCCTTCGTGCACACCTTCGGAATCGAAGAGCACCGTCCCGTCCTTGTCGATCACGTACACGCGCAGGCCCAGCCGGGTTTTGATCTCCTCGTAGATCCGCGCATGAAAGCGACGGGCCCCGGCCCGTTCGAACGCACCGCGAAGGTCCCCGATGTCGATCCCGTCCTGCCCGGCCTGGTCAGACAGAGACGCGGCAAGCAGCGTCGCCGTATCCAGCATGGACGCTTCCATGGTTTCGAGATACCGGGGGCGGAGATCGTCCACCAGCCAGTCGACGAGAAAGTAGAAGCCCAGTCCCGCAATGAGCAGGAATCCGAGGCAGAGGCGCGTTCGCGTGCTCACAGGTCCTCCCTCAGCGAGTAGCCAATCCCCCGG
>CAZKKD010000336.1:0-4929 GCA_964553265.1 uncultured Planctomycetales bacterium
CGTCCTGGCCCCGCCCCACTGACCCGGCGCGGACCCGCACGGGGCCCTGCCCCCTCCCCCAGGTTCCTTCGGGCCTCCCCCTCCCCCAGGTTCCTTCGGGCCTCCCTCTCCCCCCGGGAGAGGGCCGGGGTGAGGGCTCCTCACCCAGCGGGAGAGAGGAGCCGTTTCCGAACCGCCGCAGCCCACTCCAGATTGAAACGGCGAGAACGGAATGGCCCCCGAGCCCGCCCCCGCATTGACGCGGGGCGGGCGAACGGGTAGGGTGTGGGCGTCGGCGCGCGGACGCGTCGGCGTACGCTTCGACGCCACCGTAGCTCAGTTGGCAGAGCAGGGCTTTTGTAAAGCTCAGGTCGTGGGTTCGAGTCCCTCCGGTGGCTCCAGCTTTCCGCCCCCGCCCCGCCGCGCACCGCGCCGGGGCCGGACCGACACAGGCCCGACGCCCCATGCCCCCCGACGCCCCCCGTCCCGCGACCGCCGACCCGACGCGCCCGCGGCCGGCCGATGCGGACGCCCAATCCGCGGCGGGGCCCGCGCCCCCCCCGGCCGACGACGCCCTGCCCGGCTTCGTCGACCTGCAGGTGAACGGCTACCTCGGCGTCGACTTCACCGCCCCTGACCTGACCGAAGATGCGTTCGACCGCGCCTGCGATGCGCTCTGGGCCACCGGCACGGCCGCGTTCCTCCCGACGCTCATCACCTGCCCCGAGGCCGTCGCGCGCCGCAACCTCACGCTCCTCGGGCGTGCGCTCGGCCGACCCGGCGTGGCCGCGCGCCTGCCCGGCATCCACGCGGAGGGACCCTTCGTCTCGGCCCGGCCCGGCGCGGTGGGCGCGCACGACCCCGCGGCGGTCCGCCCGCCGGACCCGGAGCTTCTCCGCCGCATGCAGGACTGGGCCGACGGGCGCATCCGCCTCCTCACCCTCGCCGCCGAGCTCGACGGCGCGGCGGCGCTGGCGCGGACGGCGCGGTCGCTCGGCATCGCGGTCGCGCTCGGGCACCAGCTCGCCGGCCCGGACGCCCTCGCCCGCCTCGCCGACGCCGGCGCGGTGGCGCTCACCCACCTCGGCAACGGCATGCCCAACACCGTCCCCCGGCACGAGAACCCCCTCTTCGCCGGCCTCGGGGAGGACCGCCTCGCCGCGCTCGTGGTCGCCGACGGGCACCACCTGCCGCCGGCGGTGCTCCGCACCATCCTCCGGACCAAGGGCCCCGGCCGCGTTGCGGTCACCAGCGACGCCTCGCCCATCGCCGGCTGCCCGCCGGGGCGCTACCGCACCCTCGGGAACGACGCCGTGCTCGAGCCCTCCGGCTGGCTCCACAACCCCGCCAAGGCCTGCCTGGTCGGGAGCTCCGCGACGATCACCGACTGCATGAACGTCGTCGCCGCGCTCGGCGAACACGACCGCGACGCCCTGCTCGCCCTCGGCCGCGACGTGCCGCTGCGCCTGCTGGAGCTCGATCCGGACGCGGTCGACAGCGCGCCCCGCATCGTCTGGGACGCCGCCGCGCGCCGCTTCGCCCCCCTGCCGACCGCCTGAGTCCCGCCGCCCCGGCGCACGCGCCGCCGTGCGTCCGGTCCCGCAACGGAGGAGACCCCATGGACCCCCGCATCGCAACGCGCATCGACCGCTACCGCCGCCTCTGTGCACCGGGCCGCCCCGGCGACCTGCTGGTTGTCCTGCGGCAGGACCCGCCCGACCTCCAGGCCCGGCCGCTCCTCGCCTACGACTTCGACCAGGGCGGCCACCTCGCCCTCGCCGCGGACGCGGTCGACCGCGCGCGGGTGATCCTCCAGCAGAGCCTCGACGCCGACGACGACCTCGTCCCCTGGCTCGTCCCCGACTTCGGCATCGCCATCAACCACGCCTTCCTCTTCGACCTGCCGGTGCGCTTTGCCGAAGACACCAGTTGGGCGCCGCACCCGCTGGACGACGACGACGCGTACGAGCGCCTCGACGCCATCGCCTACGATCCCGGCAACAAATGGGTCCGGCGCATCAAGGAGATGCACCAGTTCTGGCGCGAGCGCGCCGACCCGTCCTGCGTGCGCACA
Organism: uncultured Planctomycetales bacterium; assembly: GCA_964553265.1. Taxonomy (GTDB): domain Bacteria; phylum Planctomycetota; class SZUA-567; order SZUA-567; family JAFGNG01; genus CAZKKD01. Next base: position 2,054 of record CAZKKD010000336.1, read on the forward strand.
AGCTTCTACCACTTCTCGCCGCTCAACCTCGCCAACGCCCTCCGCGGCGACAGCCTCTTCATGGACTTCTACGACAAGCCCGACGCCGTGCGCAATCTGCTGGAGCGCTGCACCCGGGCCATCGGCGACCTGGAGGCCGACCTGGCTCCCCTCCTCGCCGACCAGCCGGGCACGGCCGCCTCCGGGGCGCTCGCGCCGAAGGGGAGCCTCTTCCTGTACGAGGACACGATGGACATGTGCGGGCCGGACCTCGCCGCCGCCTGGGGTGCGCCCTGGAGCACGGCGCTCCGCGACCGCTTCGGCGCGGTCACGCTCTATCATCACATGATGGGCCAGGCCTGCCACCGGGTGATCGGGCAGGTGGCGCAGGGGTCGCTCATCCGGATTGCCGACAACCCCAACTGCCCCCCGGCGGCCGACGCGCTGGCCGAACTCTACGCCGACTCGGGCGACAACGCGCTCATGTTCGACTGCACCCTCGCCGAGCTCCGCGCGCTCGAGCCCGTCCTCCCCCGCATCCGCGGTGTCGCCGTCGTCCCCGTCGGCAACGACCCCGCCGCCGCCCGCGAAGCCGTCGCCCGCATCCGCACCGCCTCCAACCTCACCTGACCCGGACGCGTCCCCACGCAATCACCGCCGCCCGTCGGTGTGCTTTGCACAAGAGGTCATTCCGAGATTGTGGTGGGCCGACAAAGCGAAGCTGTCGGCCGCCGCCTGCCTGTCCCGCTCCCGCCGACAGCGGGCGCCTGGTCCGCCCTGCTTCACTCGATAAGTACGGATGACGGATCACCCCGCTTCCACGAGTTTGATTTCGTCGTCGGTGAGGTCGTAGAGGCGGTAGACGAGGGCGTTCATGTCGGCTTCGGCTCGGGCGATGTCGGCGTCGAGGGATTGGATGTCGGCGTCGATGCTGGCGGCCTGGTCGCGGAGGGCGGGGTTGTCGGTCTTGCGCAGGGTCAGGAGCGACTTGACGAGGGTCTTGGCCTGGAACTTCTCGGTGACGTTGGTGGTGCGGGCCACCTGCCGCCACTGAGCGGCGAGGAAGGGGGCGTCAGCCTCGTCCAAGTAGACGGTGGCGAGGGGCACGCCGCCCGCGAGGAAGCGCACCTCCCCCGCGTCCTCCCCGACAGAGAGGGTAGCAAGGGCATCCTGCCCTTGGCTTTCCACGGGCTGGAAGCCCGTGCCACCTTTTCTCTTCATCCCGGAGAGGACGGCGTCGATCCTCTCCCGATGCGCGGCGAGGCGGGATTCGTATTGCTTCTTGGCCCAGGCGGTCTTTTCGCGGGCGGCGAGGGAGTCGGGCGCTTCCTTCTTCCAGAGGGCCTTGGTCTTGACGTCGGCCCAGAGCCAGTCCTCGGTGCGTTTGTCGTCGACGCACTGGTCGCTGTCGAGTCGGCGCTGGAGGAGCGCCACCTTGTCGCGCCGGGCGGTGTGGAGTTCCTGCAGCTTCTTCGCCCGCGTACCCACCTCGGCCTTCTCCGCGTCCGTGGCGTCGGGGATGGGGAGCGGGGCGATGTATTGCTTGTTGGCTTCAAAGTATCCGCCGCCTTTAGGCTTTGCGGTTCGCCTGAAAACGAAATCAACAATCGGAGAATTCAATGCGCCAAGCAGAAAGAACAGGTCATCATCTTGATTGGGAAGAATGCCGTTGACGCGGACATTATTGAAATAGAACTCACCCGCCGAGTCGGCAAAAACGCGCATCCCTGATACTGTTTCTGCGACGCCAAGTTTGGCGACCTCCTGCTTGTCGAGATTTTTGGGATAGTTATAGCTCCACCAGCAATCGTCTTTGTCCATCTTGCCGCGTTCGCGTGATCGTAAGTCATTCTCATACTTCGTGAGGTAGGCCCAGGCCTTGGGGAACTCCGATTTCATTTCATCTTCGGCGAAGAGGCGCGCCTTGCCGCTTTCCACGACATACGGGAAGAGGAGATAGGTTTCCGTGTCGGGGCGCTGATACCGCTTGGCCTCGGGACCGGAGACGAGAGGGTGCATGATCGCGTCCTCGATCTCGTATTCCTCGCCATCGACCTTGCTGCCTTTCTGGCAGTAGCGCCCCGGCGCGATGCGGTGGAGGTGGTAAATATAATCGGCACTCGTTATCAAGCCCTGAAAGATCTGCTTCGTGTATGCCTTGTTGCCAAGGGACTTACAGTCTGAGGAAAGACGATCAAGCAATTCCGCTTCTTTCTTCGCCGCCAGATTCCACGCCTCCTCCTCGGGCAATTCGCCATACGCCACCGCTTCCACATCGGCGGACCAGTCCACGGGTGCGATGTCGCCATCGGGGGCGAGGAAGAAGCGGACCTGTTCGTTCGGGCTGCCGGTGAAAAACTGCAGGGCGGTGTAGGTGGTGGCCTCGTCGAAAACCTGGAAGCTCTTGAAGTCGATCCAGCGGTCGAGGGTTCCCTCGCGCTTCACTTTCCGGCGCAGGCCGAGGCCGTATTCGTTCTTGAGCCACAGACTCGGAGCAATGTAGCCCATGCGGCCTTTCGGGTTCAGAAGAGAAATACCCTTCTCAATAAACGGAAGGTACAGGTCGAAGTTGCCAGTCTGCGCGCTTTCATAGAGCGGCGTGCCGTCCGGTCGCTTCGCTTCGATGTAGTAGTCACTTTCGTCGGGCTTCACCTTGCGGAAGTTCTGCAGCTTCACATACGGCGGATTGCCGATGACGCAATCGAAACCGCCGGTGGCATGGGCATCCTGCCCATGGTTTTCCACAGGCTGGAAGCCCGTGCCGCCAGTGGCATGAGCATCCTGCCCATGGTTTTCCACAGGCTGGAAGCCCGCACCGCCAGTGGCATGGGCATCCTGCCCTTGGTTTTCCACAGGCTGGAAGCCCGCACCGCCAGTGGCATGGGCATCCTGCCCTT
>CAZKKD010000337.1:0-4922 GCA_964553265.1 uncultured Planctomycetales bacterium
AGTTCGTCCGTCACCGCTTGTGCTACTTCTGCGATGCGTCCCATCTCATTCCTCCTGGGCGATGCAGGGACGGGAAATCACCTTGTCATGCAGGTTCCGGTTCAGAACCAGCAGATCCGCCGTCATGTTGGACAAGGTGTTGATGGCGGAGGTGTTGGCGCAGATCACCTCGGAGTTCTTCTCCAGCACCACCAATAGCCGACGAATCAGCCAGACGATGATGCCCAGCAGTACCGCCGAGAAGCCCAGGAACCCGGTCTGAATGACCGGCTGCAAAAAGAAATCACTCGTATCCATGTTTACCTCCTGTCGCCAGTGAGCGGAGCGATCCGTAGGCCATGGATGGCCGAAGGACGCGTCAGCCCGAAGGGTGCGAAGCTGGATGCTTCGCACAACGAAGCGACAACAATGTCACCGCTGACTCGCCGGCTCTGCGCCGACATACTTGGTGTGAATGCGAAGCGTGCGCCGGTAGGGATCGCACCACCTAAACGGCGGCTCGTCCTCAAGCGACATCACCTCGTACAGAAAGACCATGCCGCCCTCGGCCTCCACGATCCGGTCGCCCGGACGGGGGAGAAAGGGCTGGCCGTCCAGGGCGAGATCGTTCGCAGCGACGATGTAGTCCCGGGACTCGAAGCTCTCGAACGGCCCGGCGTCCCGCGCGTAGTGAAACGACGTCTTGCCCACGGTCGCCGGAAGCGTGACCGACCGGCCGTCCCGGCGGTAGGTAACGGGTACCGACCGGTGGAGCCGGTTCATCGCGTCGAGCCAGGCCAGCCCCTTCTCCAGAACATCCGCCATATCCGCCTCCTACTGATCGAGAAGCACCGTCACCCGCGTAGCATCGTCACCGGCCTCGGCCACGGTCTTGCCGAGGTACTTGTTGACCCCGCCCGCCGCGTCTTCGGTGGCGACCTTGGCCGTATCGTCCCAGTAGGTCTTCACCCCGACGGCGAAGCCGGTGCCGCTTCCCGTTGCTTTCGGGAGGTCGAAGACGCCGCTCACGTGCAGCGCCCCGAGTTTGTCCGCCTTGATGTCCAGCTTCGTGACGCCCACGAGTTCCCCCTGGACCACCACGGATCCTGCGCCCACGTCGGCGGCGGGGGTGTAATCGACGGCATCGCCTTTCTGGCGAAAGACTGCATTCATGACCTGTCTCCTTGCAAAAGTGGAAGGTTTGATGTACTATTTCTGTGTTCGATTTGTCCGCATGGCTGAGCGGCAACCATGCGGGGCAATATCGCCAAATGGCGAAAGAACATGGAACGGAGTTTGCCTTATGCGTACCGCAACCTATACATATGAAGACACGCTCCTGGCGGTCTTGAACGAAAGCGCCGAGGTCTTTGAAGCGGAGGCGCGGATGGCCATGGCTGTCAAGTTATACGAACTCGGGCGCCTTACCTCCGGGCAAGCCGCCGATCTGGCTGGCCGAAGCCGCGTGGACTTTCTTCTGAACTGCGGGAAATTCGGAGCAGCCAGCGTGGATTGGGACGAGGAAGAGCTTGCCCGGGAAGAACGAAGCCTGTGAAACCTGAAGCCGTATCCAATACCGGTCCGCTCATCGCTTTGGCGCAGGCGGATCTCCTGGATCTCCTACCCGCGCTTTTTGAAAGCGTCTCCGTACCGGAAGCCGTGCGCGACGAGATCAACGCCGGGCCTCCCGGAGCCATCCGCTTCAACGAAATGTCCAGGCGATGCAGTGTTCTCGGCGTTGAACCCGATCCTGCTCCGGATCCGCTGCTGACGGGCATTCTGGATCGTGGTGAAGCGGCGGTCGTCCTTCTTGCGCGCTCCCGCAAAGCGGATGTGACGCTCCTGGATGAACGCAAGGGAAGAAAGATTGCCGCCGACGTATTCCATTTGAACGTGATCGGAACCATCGGCATCCTAGTCCGCGCCAAGCGGCAGGGACTGCTTCCCGAAGTGCGTACTCCTATGGATCGGATTCGGGAGAGCGGCTACTACATCCATGACCGAATTCGTGAGCGTGCCCTTCGCCTCGCCGGGGAATCGGACTGAGAAATATAGTGCGCCACCCCTCCCGAATACCGATTGCAGTTGCGCTTTTCCTGTCTACTCGCCCTTGAACTTCAGCACGCCCCGGTGATCCTGCTCGCGCACGCCCAGGTCGAAGTAGACCCGGAAGCGGATGCCGAGGTTGTCGAAGTCGGTCTCGCCCCGTTCCACCGTCGGGGTGCGCCGTCCCTTGAGGTACCCGATCTCGAAGGTGTCCACGACCGCCGGGTCGCCGAAGAGGTACCACGCCTTCGCCGAAGCGCCGTTGTAATTGGTGTTCGCCAGGTACGGCGAAGCGACCACCGTCAGATCCTCGTCGGCGAGGGCGTTGTAGGTCGGGATCCGCCGCTTGTTCATGGTGCCGGTGGCGAAGAACCCGGTGGAGTTCAGGAGTTCCCGCGCGGTGATGCGCAAACTCGTGGGCACGAGCAGGAACGTGGGACTCACGTTGATGGGCTGCCCGTCGGCATCCACCTGGTCCATGAACATCTGCACCGCCTCGGCGAGGCTGTCGCCGGAGAGGGCGGTCTCGGCGCCGGCCTTGTAGTTCTTGTGCGCCGTGGAGAAGAGGTTGCCCGGATTCGCCAGGAGCCGCAGGAAAAAGAGCTGGTCCACCTTCCGCGCCGCGCGGGCGCCCATGCCCTCGGGCACCTTCATGAACGCGCCGAGATCATCGTTGTAGATCATCTCGCGGGTAAGGGTGAAGGTCTTGCCGTAGGTGCGAAGCTGGTTGACCGCCTTCTCCTCGGTGAGCCCGCCGTGCTTGATCTCCCCGTCGGGCGCGACCGGCTCCAGGTCGCCCACGTCGGTCAGGCGGTAGCGCTCCGACTCCTTGAAGTCGTTCAGTTCCCCTTCGCTGCAGAGCTTGGCGGCGATGACGGGCTGGGCCTGGAAGCTCTTCAGGAGCTTCTTCTGCGCCACGTTGTTGAGAATGCCCGGCAGGGACACCGTGCTGAAGGCGGCGCGGATGGTGTCGTTACCGAAGCTGCGCGGCAGCGGCACCGCTTCCAGGCGGGCGCACTCCACGAACAGTTCCTGCAGCGACAGGTCGCGGTCGTGGTACGCCGCCTCGGCTACCGCCTCGCCGTAACCCTGCGCCACCACCTCCCCGTCGATCCCGGCGCGCAGGCAGAGCGCCGCCTCCAGGCGCATCTTGTCTTCGGCCGGATCCTTCTCCCGGGCCACGCTGATGGCAATGTCCGCCTGCGGGCGGTTTTCACGCAGCGCCACCAGCACCTTGCGGCTCGTCTCCTCCACCGACCAGCCCGCGCGGATGGCCTCCCGCTCCACCTCGGCGAACTCGCCGGCGCAGAGTTCCTGGATGGCCGACACGCGTTCGCGCTCCTCCCGCACCGCGGAGCGGGCCTCTTCCTTCGCATCCGGCGCCGGGGCGGCAGGCTCCTGTTCCGGAGCCTTCGGCGCGGGATCGGCTTCCGGCTTCTTCTGCGGCTCCGGCGCAGGCACGACCCGGGTCTCGTCCTCGTCGCCCTTGCCGGGCTCCTTCTCCTTCTCGAATCGCGCCCGCAGCGTCTCCAGACGCTCCCCGCTCACGCTCCCGGCGGCGATTCCCTGCTTTTCCAACCACTTCTCGAACTCGTTCATCTGCGGTTCTCCTTGCGAAAGATGGGTGTGAAGATCGGTTTTCGGTTCAGCCAGGCTCTGCAGCAATTCGCTTTCGGCATACAGGGTGAAGGCGGCGGCCACCTTCATGCGCGTGGACGCGTCGGCCCCGACGGCGACCACCGAGACCTCGCGCAACACCGCCGCGCGGATGTGGTAAAAGGGGCCTGCATGGGACTGTCCGTTCACCTCGCGGTTGCGGCCCCGGGGTACGAGTTCGGCATCGCGCACCTCCGCGCCGATGGAAAGCTGCCAATCGGCTCCCGCCAGAGCCTGGCTGGCGGCCTTCGCCTGCTCCAGAATCCCCCGCGCCTGGCCGTTGGTGGAGAGAATCTTCCCCTCGATGACGAGGGTTCCGTCCTCCACGGCGGCGGTCACCGCCCCGATGCGGCTGGCCGTCCGGTTCTCGTGGTTGGTGAGAAGCGGCACCGATTCGGGGATGGTCAGCCCCGCCAGATCCACCACCACGGGGTGGCGCCAGCCAGGCAGTTTCATCTTCCCGCCCGAATAGGCCATGCCCATGACGGTGGGATTGGCCTCGCCCTCGGTCTGCGCTTCGATGAGCAGAAACTCCTCGTTCATCCGTCCCTCCTCCCTGTCCCGTGCCGCCGGTTCGAAGCGGAGATAGCGATAGCCGTGGCGCCTGAGCCAGGCCTTCGCCTCCCGCACCGTGAACCGCGCGGCCTCGAATCGAATGGCCTGCACCCTTGTTTCACCGCCGGGGGTGATGCCCCAGACAACGTGGATGCCCGTGCCGAAATGATTGTTTGTCCTGCGAAAGCGCCGGAACCCTGCCGGATCGCGGATCCGGGCGCTGTGTTCACTGCGAAACGGCATCAGCCGGTTCCTCCTTGCGTGACCGTTCCCCGTCGCCAGTCAGCCCAAGCTCCCGCATGAGCGTTACTTCCTTCGCCCGCTGCCGGAGAGCATCCTCCCAGTCCCGGCCCTGCCGGGCGTATTCGATGGCAAGCGTGGTGGTGTTACTCTTCAGCCGCGTCGCCTGGGCGTTCGCTTCCTTCGCCGGATCCACATGCTCCACCCCATCCCAAAACCACTGGCGAGCCGCCAGTGGCATAATGCGCCCTTCGGTCGCTTCGCTCCCTGGGGCGCTGGGGAGAAAGGCGTCGTGGCATCCGTGCTGAACGGCGTATTCGCGAAGCCATGCGTCAAGGAGCGGATCGAGGATTGCGGTCTCGGTGTAGGCCTGATCCACGCGGATGGATTTGGGTGCGGCTACTTTTCCTGAAAGCGTAACGTCGGATTTTGCAGGGGGTTGTTCT
>CAZKKD010000338.1:0-4918 GCA_964553265.1 uncultured Planctomycetales bacterium
CAACCAAAAAACACCGCCCACCGTGGCGGCGCGGTGATCGCCGTCGTGGTCATCATGGTAGCGGCCCCCGGGCGCGAGGGAAACGGCGTGTGCGATCTGGCCGATCCCGCCGGCCGAGTACGGCCGTGGATGGCCGGGCGGGCTGCCGAACTCGGTGCGGCAGCCGGTGCCGGGGTTGCCGGAGAGCAGGGTCTGCTGACCTGCGTTGGGGCCGGTCCCGCTGACGCCAACGGCATTGCCGCCCATGAAGACGGTGTCGTTGGCGCCGCCGGGCGGCGGATTCTGCGGATCGATGGGCCCGTCGCCGAGGTCGGGCGGACCGGCCGGACCCGGCGTTTCCACGCCCATGCCCAGCGTCCCGCGGATGCCGATCGTGGCGGTGGGGGTCTTCACCTTCACGTTGCCGGGGGCGGTCTTGGCGATGGTGCCGCCGAGCACCTTGAACGCACCCTGCGCGAGGCTCGTCTCGCACTTGCTGTTCCTGTCGCCGGCCTTGAAGTGGTAGTCGTCGATGCGCATGCGGGCCTTCTGCCCGATGGTGATGGTGGTCTTGTCGGCGAGGAAGATGATCTGCAGCGCGCTCTTGCTGCGGGTCTGCAGCACGTCGCCGATGTGGATGGCGGACTTCATCTCCAGCTTGCGCGTCTCGCCGTCGGCGTTCTTGGCGGTCGCCCTGCCCTTTACGGCCACGACCATGGCCACGCGCTCACCGGCCTTGGCGGCGTCTTCGGCGGCGTCCTCGCCCGCCCGGACCGATGGCGCGGTGCCGACGGACCAGAGCCCCACGCACAACGCGAACAGGACCCCCCATCGCACACTCCACCCGGATCGCTTCGACAGACCCCTCATCGCACTGTCCTCCTCCGTCACTGCGTCGTGTCCAACCTGCGCTCTGCCCGGCTCAACACTCGCCCGCCGCTCTGCGGCAACGGTGCCGACAGAGCGCCTGCCTGGGCGGTGGAGCACGGGCCCGAAACCCGGAACAGCGTTTCTTGCACCATACACCAGAAATCCGGGCCGGGTTGGTGATTTTCCTGTTTGCGGGGCGAAGACGCCCCCTCCCCGGCGTACCGACTCGCCGCACCCGAACCGGAACACCCTTTAACATGTTCCCCAACAACCAATTGCATCAGGCGAGCACTGCAAGCTTACCCTACAGGTCCCAACGGAAATCCCGTCGCCACGCCTAAAAATCCTTCGACAGCGTCGCCGTCGTCTGGTGGCGCTGGTAATCGTACAGATCCACCGTTGAGCGCGAGTTGGTCCGCGTGTGGCTGAGATCCAGCGACATCCGCCATGGCAATTGCTTGGTGATGCCGAAGGTCCAGGTGCTGACATCGTCCTCCCGGATGGCCGGGAAGGTGGGATTGCGGACGCTGTACTCGGCCTGCCGGTACGACCAGCCCACATAGGGGCTGAGCTGGAACCACGGCAGGTCGCGGGTGTAGCGGAAGCTGAACGCCTTGGCGATGAAGCTGTCGCGCTTGGCATTGTGATCGTTGCGGGTGCTGGGAACGTGATTGGCCTCGTGCACGCCGCGGTATTCGGCGCCGCTGGTGGGGTATTCGCGCTCGTACTTGAACTCGGTGAAGAGGCGGTTCTCCCCCTTCGCCCCCCAGACGAGGATGGGCCGCAGGGCCAGGGTGTAGTTGAGCGCGTCGGTGTCGCGATCCTGGTACAGCTTCTTGTTTTCCCGCCGCAGCATGGCGCCCAGCAGGAGGTTCTTGTTGGCCTGGAACATGGCGTTCAACTCCAGGCCGTGGCTCTTCTGGTAGACCTCGCAGTCCTTCTCGAGCCCGTTGACGAAGGCGAGCAGTTCCAGGTCGAACCGCTTCCAGCTCGCGCCCGGCCCGGTCTTGGCGCTGTAGTAGTTGACGTTCTGCTTGTCGCGTTGCTCGTACCAGGTCCCGAACCAGAGAAAACTGGTCCGCCACTCCAGCGGCTTCCACGGGGTGATGAAGATGTGCTTCAGATAGGCGCTGGAGGTGCTGTACTGATCATGATCCTTGAAGGTGCTGTCGCTCAGCACCGCCTTGGCCGGGAGGCCGCCGATCAGGACGTCGATGCGCTTCTCTTCGGGCGCGACCGCGGGGTTGCTGTCCTGCGCATACCCCACCGAGAGGCGGCCGGTGATGAAGTTGCGCCGGTCCGCCTGGTTGATCGCCTGCAGAAAGCGCTCGACGTTCACCTTCACCGGTTCCGGCGGATTGGCGGCCAGGACCTGCTCGAACTCGGCCTGGGCCTGGCTCATCGCCCCCATCATGTAATACGTGCGCGCCAGCTCCAGGCGCACGCGGTGCAACTGCGGCTGCGCCTGCAGGATGCGCTCGTACGCGGTCACCGCCGCGCCGTACTCGCCCGACCCGAACGCGGCCTGCCCCATGTAGAAGCTGATGCCGATCTCGCCCGGCGCTTCGAGAAACGCTTCCTGGAAGACGGCATAGGCGTCCTTGTACTGGCCCTTTTCCAGCAGCGACCGCCCCTCGGCCACCAGCTCGCCCACGCGGCCGTCCGCCTGAACGGGCTGCATCCCCCCGGCGGCCGGCGTCGCCGGTTTGGCTGCCTCATCGCCGGCACTGGCGGCGCCGCACGCCGCCAGAACAAGGATCCCCGTCCACCGCGCCAGCGCGCGGCATGGCCCCCTCATCACGATTCCGCCTCCTCCCGATCACAGCACATCCACGCACCCGATGCATTCGGAATGCATGGCGGAACACCCCATAATCCACAACACACCCAGCATGTTATCGGAGGCGCACTGCGTCATGCAAGCGAAAAGATTCGGGGAAACCGGGCCAATCCTCTCCAGCCGGCCCGGGCGCACCCGGCCCAACGAAATCGCAACTCATTTGCAATCTACGACTTCCATTGAACAGGCGCACGCCCGACCACCCGCGCCACCGTCCCCGGCCGCGCCGCCATCCGCATAACATGCTTCGTGGATATTGATTTACAACCCGGGGACAGGCCGATCCTTATCGGACGCCCTGGCGGGTCGAAGCTCGGAAAGGGTGGACGGCTCAGTCGGTGACGCGCGTGCCCACGCCCGCATCGCCGCGGGCGGCCCGCAGAATGTTGCCGCGCTCCCGGAGGGAAAACACCACCAGGGGCAGCCGGTTTTCCTGGCAGAGGCTGAACGCGGTCTGGTCCATGACGCGGAGGTTGCGGTTGATGCACTCGCGGTAGGTGATGGTGTCGAACCGCGTGGCGTCGGGGTCGGCGCTCGGGTCGGCGGAGTAGATGCCGTCCACCTTGGTGGCCTTCAGGAGCGCGTCGCAGCCCAGTTCGCTCGCCCGCAGCGCCGCGGCGGTATCGGTCGTGAAGTAGGGGTTGCCGGTGCCGCCGGCGAGGATGACGATCCGCCCCTTCTCCATGTGGCGCATGGCGCGGCGGCGGATGAAGAATTCGCAGACCTGCGGCGTCTCGATGGCGCTGAGGACGCGGCACTGCGCGCCGGCGTTCTCCAGCGCGCTCTGAAGGGCCATGGCGTTGATGATGGTGGCCATCATCCCCATGTAGTCGCCGGTGGTGCGCTCGATGCCCATGGTGTTGTGCGCGCCGCGGAGGATGTTGCCCCCGCCGACCACGGCCGCGATCTGGAAGCCGGCTTCCGCCACCTCCTTCAGCTCTGCGGCGAGGCCGGTGAGTGCGCCGGTATCGAGGCCGGCGCCGCCGTCGCCGCCCAGCATCTCGCCGGAAAGCTTCAGCATCACGCGCTTGGGCGTCCTGTCCATCGGCGTCCTCCGTGCCCGGCGCGCTGCGGCGCATCGGCGTCGGCGGGCGTTCCCTGCCCCCCCCGCACGACCGGGAGCGGGCGGGAGCGGCCGGCCCGTCCGCAGGCCGGCCGTCGCCCGGGTTGCGTTACTCCGCGATCTCGGCCAGCTCGCCGCCGGCGCAGATCGCGCCGGATCCGAGCTCGAGCCGCGCGAAACCGGTCAGCGTCCCGCTGCCGCCGGCGTCCTTCAGCGCGGCGGTGACGTAATCGGCGACCGACGTCTTGTCGTCCTTCACGAAGCCCTGCTCCTGCAGGCAGGTCGTGGCGTAGAACTTCTTCAGCTTGCCCTGCAGGATCTTCTCCTGGATCTCCTCGGGCTTGCCCTTCACCTCGTCGGCGTAGATCTCTTTCTCCTTCGCCAGGACGTCGGCGGGGATGTCATCCTTCGTCAGGGCGATGGGGCGGACCGAGGTGACGTGCATGCAGACGTCGCGGCCGACCGCCTGGACGGCCTCGTCGCCGGCGTTCACGCCCTCGAGCTGCATGGCCGCAAGGCTGGCCGCCTTCTGGTTGAAGTGCCGGTAGTAGAAGACGCCGCCGCCCGCCGCCGGAGCTTCCAGGCGCGCGGCGCGGCGGAACTTCATGTTCTCGCCGATGGTGGCCACCGCTTCCTGGACGCGCGCCTCGATGGTCTTCCCGTTCGGGAGGGCGATGTTCTGCGCGTCGGTCAGGTCCGCGGCCTTCAGGATGGCGTCGAGGATCTCCACGCCCATCGCCTGGAACTGTTCGTTCCGGGCGGCGAAGTCGGTCTCACAGGCGATCTCCACCATCGCGCCCGCGGCGCCGGCGTCGTTGATCTTGACGAAGACCACGCCTTCGCCGGTGGCGCGCTCGGCCTTCTTCGCGGCCTTGTCCTTGTCCTTCTTCCGGATATAGAGCTCCGCCTGATCGAAGTCGCCGTCGCTCTCCACCAGCGCTTCCTTGCAGAGCGAGATGCCCGCGCCCGTCTTTTCGCGCAGGGTCTTGACCATCTGGGCCGTTACTTCCGCCATGGGGATGTTCCTTCCTCTTGTTCGTCGTGTCGGTTCGCGGTCCGCCATCCGCCGGGGCGGGGCGGCTTCCTGAGATTCCGTGTGCGCGCCGGGCCGTCTCCGCCCGGACCGCCGCCGTGTTCGGGATGGCCTACGCCTCGTCCCCGTCGCC
>CAZKKD010000339.1:0-4915 GCA_964553265.1 uncultured Planctomycetales bacterium
ATCCGCAGTGCCGACCTGGACGCCGTGGTGGCCGACTGCCTTTCGCACCGCCTGGCCGGTCTCATCTTCGCCAGTCCCACGTTCCTGGTTTCGGGCACTCCGGTGACGGACGAGCCCGGCATCCCCCGGGCCGTGATCTCCAGCAACGTACTGGACAACGAGGATTTTTACTGCGTCTCCCCGGGAGGAAGCCCGCCGTTCGGCGCGCGCGCCCTGGACCACCTCGCCGAGCAGGGCTGCAAACGCATCGCCATCCTCAGCACCCCGGGCCGCGCCAGCGAGCTCTCCGCGTACCATGCCGAACTCCAGAAGCGGGGGTTGCGGATGAAGCCGGAGTGGTACCAGCTCGTCCATCAGGGCACGCCGGCGGCCGCGGCCAACGTCGCGCACCTCCTCTTCAGCAACGACCTGTCCGACCGCGCCGACGGCCTGGTCATCACCGACGACAACCTGACCGAGCACGCATGCGCCGGCCTCCTGCGCGCGGGGGTGCGCGTGCCGGACGATCTGCAGATCGTGGCGCACTGCAACTTCCCGCCGCCGACCCCCAGCGTTCTGCCGGTGGCCCGACTCGGCTACGACATTCCGCGCCTCCTGCGCACGTGCATTGAGGTGATCCAGTCCGTACGCCGTGGCGAATCCGCGGAACGCCTGACGTGGATCCCCACGCAGTTCGAGTGGGAGCTGGAGGGGAACGAAGCCCTTCGCCAGCAAGAAGCTCCGTCCCGGGCGTCGGCCGGCTGACGTTTCTCGCCGGCTGTTTGCCTCCGGCGCGCCGCCGCTATTGGTTCTGGAGAACGCATGTCCGCGTCTCGCCGTGCCGCATTACAGCTTGTTGCCCATCTCGGGCACGACTGGCCCCTCCAGCCGGTGTCGTTTGGGCCGTTCGACGACGATCCGCTCCCGCCGCGCGCCGCCTTCGCCGTTCAGGACGAAACCTACGGCCTCCTTCTGCCCGCACAGACCGATGCAGAGGGCCGGCTCTGGTTCCAGACCGCCCTCTTCGCCGACGAGAGCCGCTCCTTCCGACCGGAACCCGACCGGTCGCCACCGTCAAGCGATCTCCAGATGGAGCACGAAGGCTCCACTCTCGTTCTGCGGAACGCGCGCATGGCCCTGGCCGTTCCGATAGGCAGCGCCGACGCACCGGCCGAGATCCCCCCTCCCCTGCTCTGGATGGAGGGTCCGGAAGGACTGCGACGCGGGCGGGGGGGATGGGACACGACACGGCCCCTCCGCTCCTTCCGTGGAGAGCTTGTGGCCGAAGGGCCCGTCTTCCTCGAAGTTCGCCTGACCTACACCTTTGACGATGATGCGACCTACGTCATTGCCTGGCGCCTTTATGCCGACGCGGACGTCGCCATCGCGACCGAGAGGAAGACGGTTGCCGACGGCGGGGACTGGACGTTCTCCCTTTACGAGGGCTTTGCCCCCGACACGGCGCACCTCGGCTTCGGCGACGGGCCGACGTGGCCGCTCGCGTACGCCGAGGGCCAGCACGTCTGCCGGCACATCTATTTCAATCATTACAGCCTCTACCAGGACTTCAAGGACATGTCCTGCCTCTACCGGTCGGACGCCAACCGCTTCGGCGACGCGTTCGGCGTATTCCCAGTCAACGGGCAGGCGTGGGAAGCACCGGGGAGCAACATCCTCTCGCTCGATACGACAGCCGACCCGGACGTGCGCTACCGCTTCTCCCTCAGTCCCGGGTGGCGCAGCTTCGCCCTCTTCGCCATCCGAAGGGCCGATCTGCGGGTGCGCCGCCGCAGCGACTTTACCTATGGCGCAAGGATCACCGGGAACCTCGGCGTCGGGGTCTACGCGCGCATGGCCCGGTGGAGCACCGTCCGCCTCGACGACGTGAAGGAGATGGTCCTCGCCTGGGAGGCGCCCGAGCGCGAGTGGCCGTTCCTCCACTGCACACCCGAAAGGCTGGCCAGTGCCGAGGAGCGTATCCGCGAAGACGCGTCCACGTACGGCGACCTAGCCGAGAATTCGGCCCTCTTCAACAATCACCCGCACGTGGTGCAGAAGCTCAAGGATGCGTTCCTGCTCACCCTGGAGCGCAAGCGCGACGACATCATCGAGTTCGGCCCGAATTCCGCGAACGTCAACCCGGTCATGCTTCGCCCGCTGGTGCACCTCCCGTTCGACTACGAAATCCTGAAAATGCGCAATGCATTCTCGCCCGAGGAAGATCGGAAGGTCCGCGCCATTCTCGCATTCTTCGCGTACTTCACCAACCGCGAGGATTACTACTTCGGCCGGCGCTCCCTGCTGCCGGAGGGGCACCCGGAGTACATCATGCACCTGTACAAGGGCATGCGCTCGGAGAACTTCGGCACCGATCGCTACATCGGCGTCGGCATGTACGGCCTTCTCTTCCCGGAACACCCGGACGCGGAGACCTGGCGGCAGCTCGCGTTCGACCTTTTCGACCTCCAGATGCAGGAGCTTGTTGCCGAATCCGGCGCCTGGTGCGAGGGGTGGAACTACTACTGCTGGAGCCTGTACCTGCTGGTGAACTTCGCCCATGCCGCCCGTCAGGCAGGGCACGATCTTTTTGCACACCCGAAGTTCAAGGCGATGATCCGCTTCGTCATCGAGAGCGTCAGCCCGCCGAACCCCGCCTACGACAACAAGCGCATCGACCCCTGTTTCGGCAGCTACGGCGAAGAGGGCGGCGGGCACCGCTTCGGTCCGCTTCTGGCCCGCGCGGCGACGGGCTACGCCGACGCCGACCCGGCCTTCGCGTCCGAATGCATGTGGGCGGCGGAGGCGTTCGACCAGGGCATCCTGTACAAGTCGTCCCCCGACGCCTACGAGGCCGCGATGGCGCTGCTCAACACCGACGCCTCCATCCCGCCGCGCAAACCGGTTCTTGAGAGCAAGGGCTGTCCCGGCTTCGGCGCCCTCTTCCGCCACGCGCACGAGGACGGGACCGAGAGCTACCTCATCGCGCGTGCCTCGCCGTACTGGCCCCACCAGCACACGGATCCGGGCAGTTTCTTCCTCTATCACCGCAATGCGCCGCTCATCACGGAGGCCGGCCGCGGGCGCAACCGCGCCAACCCGTTCGTGGACCATCATGCCTTCGCCCATAACATTGTGGTCTTCGACGGCAAACCGCCCATGCAGTACGTCTGGCCGTGCCGCCAGGATCTCGTCCGTTTCCACGCGTCCGAAGGGCTGGAATACGCGGTTCTCGACTGCCGGCAGGACGAACTCATCGTCCCCGGCGGCGCGTCGCGCGGTCATGGGGACAACGAAACGGTAGCCCCGCACATCCGGCATTACCGGCACATTCTTTTCATCAAGCCGGATCTGTTCATCGTACACGATACGGTCGACGCGACCGTGCCCTCCGAGGCGCGGTACTGGTGCCTCGCGGAGACAGTTACGTGTGAGGACGGCGTCGCCCGTTTCCGGGGACGTCACGGCATGGACCTGGATCTGATTGTCGTGCAGCCGGAAGCGCCGACCTTCGAAACGCAAGAAGTGCTGGACACCTGGGGGGTCCGGTTCGGTGCGCCCGCGGGCGAAGGCTATACCGTCGTCTTCGCTCCCTGTCCCGTCGGCGCCCCGCGGGAGTTGGCCTGTACGTGGGACGGAGACTGCCTTGTGATCCGGGAGGCCGGCCGGGTGCGCCGACTGGTCCGGCGGGCGAACGGCGAGTTCCCCCATACGTACGACTTTGTCCTACAGGGACCGAAGTGAAGCAACCGAGTGGAAACCGGCCCGCCGCCCTGCCCAACCGCAGCGCCCCGCGCCGGACCGAGAGCATTGGATTCGATACCTGAGGCCGCTATTCCTTTGCCTGGAGGCTGATCCATGAACAAGTTCCTTTCCCTGCGATTCCTGTTGGTCTGCGCTGTCGCCATCGTTGCCGCACGCGTCCTGGTGTGCCCGGACGGCGCGGGGACTGTCCATGCGGGGGAGCAGCCATCCCTCCAGACAGACCTCTCCGCCGACCTGATCGACTTTGCGCAGTGCCGGTCGTTCCGGGAGGGGAAAGAGGTGGCCGTCAACAAGGGCGAGGTCCTGGGCGCGCTGGGTCTCGCGGGCGACAAGGCCTGGCCCTGCGGCGAGCCGGGCGGCAACTGGCGCGACCCCATCACCGTCCAGTACCTTCTCGCATTCACCGAACCGGTCCGCATCGGGACCGCACTGATCGAAGGCGCCGGCACCGTGCAGGTGCTCAGGGCGGACGCGGCCTACCCCCCGGACAAGGATACGGCAGACGCCTGGCAGGCCGTCGGCTTCAACGACAGGACCACCGGCAGCATCCGACCCGTCACGTTTCCGGTCGGCTTCACGACGCGCGCCATTCTGATTACCCAGAAGCACACCGACCGGCATCATCCCCCGAAGCTGTCGTATTTGCGGCTCCTCAGCGAGCGCCTCTGCAACATGGGCCCGGCCGCCATCGCCAACGCCGAAAGCGAATGGGAGCAGCGCTTCCACCTTGCACCGCCGCGCCTCTGGGCGGCGGCGCACGTGCCGATCGGCAAGGGGCGCTGGATCAACGCGGGGCCCGAGTCCGACCAGGAAGAGCGCATTCCCCGCGCCCCGGTCACCGAGTTCGCGCCCTCCTGGTTCATGCTCTCCTGGGACGAACCGCAGACACTTCGCGTTCTGTACCTCCAGAGCAACTACACCGACATGACCTTCTACACCTACCATGGGCCTGCGGGCATCAACCCGGCCGTCGGCACCAAGGACGAATGGACCAAGGTGCGCAAAGCACGTCGCATCGGCCCCGATGGTCGCTTCGTACTCTTCCCCGAACCCATCACCACCCGCGGCGTCAAGGTGGCGGCAGATGGCGTACAGGGCAAGAATGACCAACACGCGATCATCGACGCATTCCATCCCTACGCCGACATCGGCGAGGATCCGGTTCCGGACTTCC
>CAZKKD010000340.1:0-4909 GCA_964553265.1 uncultured Planctomycetales bacterium
GGCGCCCCCATCCAGACCGGACCAGACCGGCCGGGCCTGTCCGATTTTCGTTGAAAGCCCGCTTCGACTCGGCGTCAATAGCTCCCCGGGGGCCTTCGGACCGAGCAGCGGGAGAACGGAATGAGCGCACGCGGTCGCCGCATCGCTGCCATCGTGATCGCCGGCATGGCGCTGGCCTCTTTGGCAGGCGTACGCGCCACTCCGCCGTCGGAACGAGGCCACGGCCCCCTCCCCCAGCAGGCCTACCTCTGGCAGCGCCACTGGGACAACGAGGTCCGCTTCGCGCTGGACCGTTCCCGCAACGCCCTCGACGGCCTCGTCGTCCTCGCCGCCGAAGTCGCCTGGGAGGGCGCGGTGCCGCGCGCCACCCGCGTCGCGTTCGAGGCCGACCGCCTGCAGCGGCGCGACGCACCGGTCGGCCTCGCCGTCCGCATCCGCACCTTTCCCGGCAAACCGTCCGCCTACCGCCACGCAGCCGTCCCCCTCGGCCTGATCGTCGAGGACATCCTTCGCGACGCCCGCGCGCACGGCCTGATCGTGGCGGAGCTTCAGATCGACTACGACGCTCCCGAGGCGCATCTCGCCGCCTACCGCCTCTGGGTCCGGCGGCTGCGCGCTCTCGCGTGCCGGACGCCGCTGGTCATCACCGCGCTCCCCTGCTGGCTCGACCACGACGCCTTCGTCCCACTTGTGCAGGCCGCCGACGGCTATGTCCTCCAGGTCCATGCGCTCCAGCGCCCGCACACACCCGAAGGCCCCTTCGTTCTCTGCGACCCGGACAGCGCCCGCGCCCGGGTCGAGCAGGCCGGCGCCCTCGGCATCCCCTTTCGGATCGCCCTCCCGACCTACGGCTACGCCGTTCTCCGCGACGCATCCGGCCGCTTCATGGGTCTCTCCGCCGAGACGCTATCCTTCCGTCGTCCCGCCAGCGACCGCTTGACGCTGGTGCAGGCCGACCCCGCCGCCATGCAGGCCCTGGCCGCCGGCTGGCAGCGCTCGCGGCCCCGGGCGCTGGAAGGCATCCTCTGGTACCGCCTTCCGGTGGAGGGCGACCGCCTCAACTGGCCCTGGTCCACGTTCCAGGCCGTACGGTCCGGCCGCCCCCTTCGGACCGACGCCGTGGTGATCGCCACCCAGCCCGAAGCGGGACTGGTCGAGCTGGCCTGGCGCAACCGGGGCAACCTGCCCGTCGCCCTCGACCGCCCGGTCGCCGTCACCTGGGAAGGCGGCACACTCCTGGCGGGGGACGGTTCGGCGGACTACCGCGCGCCGGACCTGGCCTGCGCGCCCGGCACGACCCGCTTCCGGCCCGTCGCGTCCGGACCGCTTGCCGCACTCGCCCCCGGAGACCACCGCCCCGTCGGGTGGCTCCGCTTTGATGGAAAGGTGACCGTTCATGTCGCTGCCGAAGTGCCGCATCCCTAGCGGCGTCGCCGCCAGCCTCATCGCCGGTCTGGCCGCCCTGGCCCTCACCGGCGCGGTCCTGGCGTGCGCCTATCCGCTGGCCAACAGCCTGCTGGACGGCGGGGACGCCGAAGCCCTCCAGGCGCCGCTCGCCATCTTCCGGACCGAGATCGACGCCCTCGTCGCGGATCGCGAGCCCGTATACCGGCATCTCCCCCCGCCGGAATCCGGTCCCAACCGGCATCGCCAGCGTCCCGACCCGGTGCAGCAGACCGCACAGATCGACCTCAGGGAGCTCCGCACCGTTCTTGCCGAACAGGGCGATCCGGACCTCGAAGAGCACTGCGACGCATACGTCCGCCTCCGCCACCGCATCACCCGCTTTTGCCGGCAACGCACCGCCTGGCAGGCGATGCGTCGGATCATCGAACTGCACGAGCGCCACGACTGGACGCTCTCCGACTGGCGGGTGCGGGAGTGGCGCGAGCACGGCCTCGATCCCGAAGCGACCACGCCGCCGGTTCTTCCCGCGGCCCCCGTTCCGGACTGGCTCCCGGTCGAATTCGCCCTCTACCTCGAAGGGGCGGTCCTGTACCACCGGGACCAGCCCGGCGAAGCGGTCCGGTGTTGGCAGCGCCTGCTGGCCCTCCCCCGGGACGAGCGACGCTTCCGCACCACCTGGGGCACCTACATGATCGGGCGCGCCCTCCTGGAAACCGACCCGGCCGCGGCTACGGAGTGGTTCCGCCGAGTCCGCCAGCGTGTCGACGAAGGCTTTGCCGATGCCCTCGGCCTGGCCGCCGCGTCCTACGGGTGGGAAGCGCGGGCCTGCCTGCGCACCGGCGACCCGGCTGCCGCGCTCTCGCTCTATCTGCGGCAGTACCACGCCGGGGACGAAGGCGCGCTCGTCTCGCTCCGCTGGACCGCGTTCGACATCCTGGAGAGCGGCCCCGACGCCCTCGCCGCCGTGGTCGGTCAACACATCCCGCGGCAGGTCCTCGTCGCCTACGTCCTCTCCCGCAGCGGTCCGGCCGTGCGCCTGCGGGAGCCCGCCGACGATGGCACTGACCGGTTCGTGACGCACAACGGCGCCCGCCTCCTGCTCGACGCCGTCCTCGCCCATCCCCTCGACACCGCCGAAGAGGCCGAGCGCTTCGCCTGGCTCGCCTACCAGGCCGGGGACTACGCTCACGCCGACCGCTGGCTCGCCCTCGCGCCCGCCGACGCGCCCATGAGCCGCTGGCTCCGGGCGAAGCTCCTCCTCCGGGACGGCAAGGTCCCCGAAGCCGCCGCCGAGCTTTCCGACCTTGTCCGGCAGGTCCCGCCCCGGCGCGAGGTCAGCGACTGGCGCTGGGTCCACAGCGAGGCCTGGGAATCCGACGCCGCCGACTTCGAACTCTGGGACGAACCGCTCGCCGACCGGACGCGCGGCGAGCTCGGCGTCCTCCTCCTCTCGCAGGACGACTACACCGGCGCCCTCCACGCGCTCCTCCTCGGCCATTACGCCGACGACGCAGCCTGCATTGCCGAACGCATCCTGACCGTCGAGGAGTTCCAGGCCTACGTCGATGCCCGCTGGCCCACCGGCGACACCGAACACGGCCGCTTTCTCCGGAACCTCCTCGCCCGACGGCTCACCCGCATGGGGCGGTGGAAGGCGGCGCGTCCATACTATACGCCCGACGAGCAGAAGCTTCTGGACGCCTACATCCGCGCCATCCGGACCGGTCACGACCGCTCGCTTCCGCGCCGCCGGCGCGCCGCCGCCTTCTGGCGCGCCGCCACGCTCGCCCGGGGGCCCGCCGCGCACATCCTCGCCTCCTACACCGGCCCCACCTGGTACTCCTCCGCCCGTCCCGCGGACCAGGTCGAGCCCCCCGCCGTCCGGCAGCTTCGCGGCAACAACCCCCGCCTCCAGGTCACCGAAGAGGAGCGCCGGCGCACCGAACGTCACCTCCGTGAACTCCGCCGCGAACTCTATCCCCGCTACGTCGCGCTCGAGCACGCCTGGCGCGCTGCGGAACTCCTTCCGGACCAGGACGATACGACCGCGCGCCTCCTCTGTGCCGCCGCCGACTGGATCAAGCACCAGGACCCCGCCGCCGCCGACCGCTTCTACAAGGCCCTCGTCCGCCGCTGCAGCCATACCGACCTCGGCCAGCAGGCCGACGCCCTCCGCTGGTTCCCCAAGGTCGAGATCCCCGAAGACGCCGTCACCCGCGAGCTCGAAGGCAACTAACGGACCGCCATCAAACATCTTGCGGCCGACCCACGCCACCGTTCGCCAACGGTCCCCGACGCCGCTTTCCGCTCCCGCCGACGGACCCCCAGTGGAGAATCGACTGCACGCCGCTGCCCGCCGCGGCGCATGAGCAGGCGCTTCCCGGAAGGCGTGCGCGACAGGGTGTCGCGGGGACGCCACGGGGTCGAGACGGGGTTGGACGCGCCCGCGACGCTGGCCGGACACCGTCCCGACGCATCTGCGCCCCCTCCTGGAACCTGCTTCGCACCAAGCGCGTTACCGCAATGCGGACGGGCCAACCGGAACCTTTTCTGACAAATTCATCGGAATTCCACTTGACAACGTTTTGAGCATATGCTACTTTCATGCACAGGAGGAAACACCCATGCCACGGCCCCCTCACCAGCGAAACGTCTCCGGACCCCCGCCGTGCGGCTGCTTCAAGCCGGCCGGCGTGCCCGCCGCGGCGCTGGACGAGGTGATCCTCACGGTGGACGAGTACGAGGCGTTGCGCCTGGCGGATTACGAAGGCCTCTACCAGGCCGACGTCGCCGCCGCGATGGGCGTCAGCCGACCGACGGTGGGGCGGATGTTGCAGGAGGCGCATCGCAAGGTGGCGGAAGCACTTGTGTACGGAAAGTCCATCCGGATCGAGGGCGGGCACTACGTCACCGCCGATGTCCGGGCGTTTGTCTGCCGCGCATGCGGACACGCGTGGCAACTGCCCTATGGCGGGGGGCGCCCCCCGGCCTGCCCCGCCTGCGGCGCGCCGGAGATCCACCGGACCGACGCCGGGCGGGGCCGCGGCCAGGCTGCCGACGGTACGATCCCCGACCCCGGCGCAACCGCGTCCGACCCCGGTTTCCAGGGGGGGCGCGGGCGTGGCGGCCGGGGCGGACGGCGTCACAGAGGGGGGCGACGGACGTAAGTCGATACACAGGGCGCATATTTTTTGCGCTTGATGCAAGAAAGGAGAAGCCTATGCCAGGCGGAGACGGACAGGGATCCCGGAATGGTGGCGCGGGACGGATGGGTGGACAGGGCGGCGGACCGGGCGGCGAATGCGTCTGCCCGGCCTGCGGCCGGCGCATCCCCCACGAACGCGGCAGGCCCTGCGTGGAGATCAAGTGCCCGGACTGCGGAACCCAGATGAACCGCGCATGAGGACGCGCCCGGACGAAGCGGTGGCGGAACGGCGCGCGTAAGCGCGCCGACAACCGAGCACGCGCAACCACGAGCGTGCGGAGGCGTACGGGGACGGGG
>CAZKKD010000341.1:0-4891 GCA_964553265.1 uncultured Planctomycetales bacterium
CGCGGCCCCCGCCGGGGGGGGGAGGAGGGGAGGGGATTCGGTCGTTGGTGGGCCCTCACCCGCGCCGGCGCCCGGCGGGGGGGGGAGATCTGAATGCCTTCGCCTGCCGCGGGACGCCCCTGGCCGGGGGATAGGCAGAGGAGACGAAGAAGCGGTCCCGCTGCGCCGGGGAGCGTTGCCGGGGCCGGTTGCGAAAGCCGGGGGGAAAATCCTTGGTCCGCCGCCGTCCGCCGCTATACTGGCCGCTTCGCAGCACGCGCCCTGGAGGGGTTCCGGGGGCGCCGGTTCCGGACAGAGTGAGGACATTGAGCATGGCAAAGCGGAAGTGGAACGTAGCAGTGGTCGGCGCCACGGGCGTCGTGGGCGAAGAGATGCTGCGCTGCCTGGCGAAGCGCAAGTTCCCCGTCGGCGACCTGCGGGTGATGGCGTCGAAGCGGTCGGCCGGCAAGCGGCTCACCTGGGGCGGGCGCAAGCTCACCATCGAGGAAGCGACCGAGGATGCCTTCGACGGCGTCGACATCGCGCTCATGGCGGTCGAGTCCGACCAGTCCAGGCGCTTCAGCCCGGCCGCGGCCGCGGCGGGCGCGGTGGTGATCGACAACTCCAGCGCCTACCGGATGGACCCGAAGGCCCCGCTGGTGGTCCCCGAGGTCAACCCCGAGGCCGCCCGCAAGCGCCCCCTGGGCATCATCGCCAACCCGAACTGCTCCACCATCATCATGAACGTGCCGGTCTGGCCGCTCCACCGGGTCAACCCGGTCCGGCGCATCGTGGTCTCCACCTACCAGGCCGCCAGCGGCGCGGGCCGGCCCGCCATGGAAGAGCTCGAACAGCAGACGAAGGACTGGGCACAGGGCAAGGCCTTGAAGCCCAAGGTCTTTCCGCACCCGATCGCCATGAATCTCTTCTGCCACAACTCCGACATCGAGGCGAACGGCTACAACACCGAAGAGCTGAAGATGGTGAACGAGACGCGCAAGATCTTCGGCAAGAAGTCGATCCGCGTCACCGCCACCTGCGTCCGCGTGCCGGTGCTGCGCGCGCACTGCGAGTCCATCAACCTCCAGTTCGCCGAGCCGATGCCGGAGAAGGAGGTGGTGAAGATTCTGAAGAAGGCCCCCGGCGTCACCCTGCTCGACGACCGGAAGAAAAACCGCTCGCCGCAGCCCCGGGATGCCACCGGCCAGGACGAGATCTTCGTCGGCCGCATCCGGCAGGACCTGAGCCAGCCGAAGGACAAGGGCATCGAGCTCTTCGTCGCCGGCGACCAGATCCTCAAGGGCGCGGCCCTGAACGCGGTGCAGATTGCCGAGCTCGTCGCCAACGAGTAACCGGCGCCGCACACACGACCCGCAACAACGAACGGGGCCGCTTCCCGGTGAAGCGGCCCCGCTTTTTTTCTGTCTGTAGTGTCTCCGCAGCGCCGGGCCGACAGCGCGCCGCAAGTTGGCGACCCTTCCCTCTCCCGCCGGGAGAGGGTCAGGGTGAGGGCGGCAAGCCTGGGCGGGCCAATCCCCTCACCCCTTCCCTCTCCCGCCGGGAGAGGGAGATATTCGCCTGGCGAATCTGTTCATCGATTTGCGCAGCGCTGTCCCTACTCCTTCACGATGCGGTCGACGACGAGCTGCCGGAACGCGGGGCTCAGGCTTGCGAAGTAGGCGCTGAAGCCGGTCACCCGGACGATGAGGTCGGGGAAGGCCTCGGGGGTCTCGTTCGCCTGGCGGATGCGCTCGGCGTCGAGGAGGTTGATGTTGATCTGGGTCCCCCCGAGGTCGAAGTGCCCCCGGATGAGCGCCTCCACCTTCAGGATGTCGGCCGCGGTGCCGGTGAGCGTCGGGTCGAGGTCCAGTTGCAGCGGCGCGGTGTTGCCGTAGCCGGGCTGCACCTCCGCCACCGCCCGGGCGAGCGCGGTCGGCGCGCCGTCGGTGCGGAAGCCGGGGACGGGGTTGGCGCCGTGGCTGATGGGCGCGCCCTTGCGCCGGCCGTCGGGGGTCGCGCCGAGGTCGGCCCCCATCGGGATGGTGTTCGCCCAGGAGAAGAGCCCCGGCAGCATCCGGTACCCCGCCGGGGTGGGGCGCTCGGTGACGAGGCCGGTGAAGGTCTCGGCCATCCAGAGGGCCCAGTCGTCGGCACGGCTGCCGCCGGAGCCGTAGCGCGGCGCCGCCGCCAGCATGCGGCGGATGCGCTCGCCCTCGGGGCCTTCGTAGTCGCTGTCGAGCGCCGCCAGCAGGTCGTCCCAGGAGAGCCGGCCCTCCCGCGCGACGCGCGCCTCCACGGCGGCGAAGCTGTCGGCCACCGTGGCGAGCGCGGCGCCGTCCACGCCGAAGGTGTAGTACTCCACCCCGCCGCCGCTCGCGTCCCGGCCGCGTTCAATGGGGCCGTGGCAGAGGAGGTCGAGGACAAGCTCCGGAAAGACGTGCTGCATGTGCTCGACATGGTGGTCGATGGCCTCGGCCTCGATGGCGACCGCGCGGCGGAGGTGGTCGACGAAGCGCGCCTTGAGCGCGTCCACCGAGCGTTCCGCGTCCGGGGCGGCCACGAGTTCCCGCAGCGCGATGTCGAAGACGGTGCCGAAGTCGATCTTGATGCAGTCCATGATGGCGTATTCCCGGCCGGGAATGGCCGACCAGTGGCAGCCGCTGTAGGCGCGTTCGCGGGCGTCGGCCTCGGGATAGCCGTTCTTCAGGAAGCCGGCGATGGTGTTGTCGACGCCGAGGAACTTCGGAATGCCGAGGCGGTCCTCCAGGAGGATCTCCACACTGCGCCGCAGCAGCCCCGGATCGACCTGCTTGCCCACGCAGACGCCGACGTTGACCGGGATGCGCAGCCGGTGCGACGCCTCCAGGACCAGGTAGCTCACCGGGCCGGTGGCGTCGTCGCGGTCCGCGGTCGGGCCGCCGAGCTGGAGGTAGGCGTTGTCGCGGATGAGCAGGCACGCGATATGGAAGATCGCCTCCTCGTCGTCCAGGATGCCGGCTTCGGTGTCGCGGGTGTAGAACGGTTCCAGGACCAGGTCGAGCCGCCCCATCGAGCCGCTGCCGTTGTACATACGGGCGGTGATCTGGTACCAGAGGATCCACTGACAGGCCTCGCGGAAGGTGCGCGGCGGCTTCTGGACCAGGTGCTCGTTCATCTCCGCGATCTCGAGCAGGTTCTGCGCCATCTCCGGGTGGTCGAAGACCATGCGCCGCGCCTCGGCGGCGGTGCGGCGGATCCAGTCCTGCACGCCGAGGACCACGTCCTCGAGCCCGTCGTGAAAGTCCGGGCTTTCCGCGTCGCGGCGGTGGCGGCGGATCTTCTCCAGGAGCCCCCCCCAGCCCAGGCGCACCCCGAGGGCGAGGTCCTGGCAGAAGTGTTGCATCCCGCCGATGCCGCTGACGATGCGGTAGCGGGCAATGCCGTCGCGGAGCGCCTTCGCGGGGCTCCGCTCGGGCATCCAGCCCTTCTTGCGGTAGCTCGCGAAGTTGACCATGTAGGCCCCGGCCAGGCTGCTGGCGGGGTCGATGTACGGCGGATGCGCCTCCAGCAGGCGGCGGAAGTTGCGCCCGCACGCGCGCGGGCCGAAGAAGCCGCCCTCCGGGTGGTTCTCCTCCGGGGTGAAGTTGGCCATCAGCACGTCGGTGATCGGCATGCCGGAGGTGCTCATCGTCTCGACCAGCTTCCGCAGGTCTTGCGGGGGCAGGATGACGCCGTGATCGTCGTGATCCATGGCGCCCTTGATCTGCTGCTTTTCGCGGGTGTCGGCTTCCTTGCGCCGGCGGAGGGCCGCGAGGCGGTCGTCGTACGAGGGTTCGTGGGGGCGGGGGGTGGCTGCACTCATGACGAAGTTCCCGATGCTGCCGACGTGCCGGATCGCGCGCCGCATGTGGTTCGGTACGGAAAGAGGGCCGCGCGCTCCATACCCGCGGTCGAAACACTTGCCGCTTGCACGGTTCTATAGCTGGGAATCGAACCATTGCAAGTCATAGTGATGGAAAAGCCGCACTTTTTCAAAAATTCTCTCCCGATCGCTGCCTTGCGCAATGCAAGGGAAGGCCCCTCGCCGGCCAGGTGCGGGCACTCTACGGTACCGGTGCGCACCCGGCCGGCATGCGGGCCGCCGACAATTCTAATTTCGGCTCAATCTTTCCCTAATGCTGCTGCAGAAAAGTATTTTGCATCGTTTCCGTGCAGGATGACGCCGCGGATCGGTTGGCGGAGAGGGGGTGGGATGGAGCCGGATTACGTATTCGTGGTCGAGGACGACCCGGATATTCTCGAACTGGTCGAACACGCGCTTCTGCAGCGCGGCTACCGGGTCGGGTGCGCCATGGACGGGCTGGAGGCCCTCGAGCGTCTGCGCGGGGCCGATCCGGCGCCGGATCTCGTCCTCCTGGACCTGCTCCTGCCGGGGCTGCACGGGCTGGAGGTCTGCAAGCGCCTGCAGGCCGACCCCGCGACCGCGACCCTCCCCATCATCATCGTCTCGGCCTGCGGCGAGGAGGGCGATGTCGTGGCCGGCCTCGACGCGGGCGCGGTCGACTATGTCACCAAGCCCTTCGGTTGCCGGGAACTCTGCAGCCCCACCGCCCGCCACCTCGCCCAGCGGCGGGCCCGGCGCGGGCCGGGGGGGGCAGACGTCCCGCCAGCGGCGAGGCCGGGCGTGCGCGGGTCGGGGGCGGAGGGGCCCGGCAGGCCCATGCCGATGGAGGCGGCGCTGATCGCGCCGGTCACCGAGCCGGTCTCGGTCGGCGTCGGGGCCGCGGTCTCGTCGCCGCCGGCCTCCGGCGTGATCACCGTCACCTCCGGCTCGCCGCCGCCCTCGATCGTGGGCTCGATCTCGGTCGTCTCGGCGGTGGTCGCGGGCTCGTCGGCCGGCGCGCCGGCCTCCGGCGCGACCACCGCGACCTCT
>CAZKKD010000342.1:0-4884 GCA_964553265.1 uncultured Planctomycetales bacterium
CGACAAGCTACCTTGCGTAGCGCGCGCTGTCAAGTCTGCCGATCCCAGTTGGACCACCTGCGCCCCCGCAAGGCGGTCGCCCGCCGGGCGAACCGCGAAGCGGCCGGGCTCGCCCAACGCCGCCCGGTCCGTACCGCAACGCCACCGGTCCGCCCCGCCTGCGGGGGCGCGGGCGATCCATTGGGATGGCTTCAACGTTGCCTCGTTTCATCCGTGTTCATCTGCGGAGTTTGTAGGGCCGACAAAACGAAGTTGTCGGCCGCCGCGTACCTGTCACACCTCGGGCGACCGCTGACGCTTTGCCGGCCCTGCAAGTCTATCCTCTGTTTTTCATCTGCGTTCATCTGCGAAGATCTGCGTTCATCCGCGTTCTTTGCTCTTCGATCGTCGCTGTTTGCGGTTCCGTTTCGGTCGCTCGTCTTCGTGTCCTTCGTGCTGTTCGTGGAGCGTCTCTATCCGTGTCCCATCCGTGCCCATCCGTGCTCCTCCGCGTTGTGTTGTTTTGCGGTTGGCAAGGCGTTGCGTCGGGTCCGCCCGATTCGTACACTTGACGTTTCACTCAGGATACGTGCGTGCCGGGCCGGACGGGGGGCGTCCGCCGGTGCGCGGGGGGGATGACGCGCATGGCAACCCGGTCGCATCCGGTTTCACGTTGCTTTCTGCTGCGGCGCGCATTGCTGCTCGCGGTCCTGCCGGGACTGGCGGCGGGGCTGGTGTTCCCGCGTATGGCCGTGGCGGCCGACGACTTCGCCGCCGGGCGGCGGTTTCGCGGGGTGCTTCTCGGCGGCCTCGGGGGGCTCCTCCTCGCCGCGCCGGTGGCGATGGCCTACGTCCAGCGTCCGGAAGAGGCCCTCCGCGCCGCGGCCGCACTCGCGGCCTGGGGCCGGACCGACGCGACCGAGCACCGCGGCGCGGGCCGGGCGCTCGCCGCCGTGTTCCTCGCCCGCCTCCGCGACCCGGAGCGGGACCGCAAGTCCATCCTGGCCGAGGCGCGGCGCGTCTGCGGCTCCGGCGCGGTGGAGGAGGCCATCCTCCTCGTCCGCAGCGCGCGCGGCGTGGACCGCGCCAGCTCTCACCCGGCGGACGTGGTGACGCTGGTGCTCCGCGCGTGGTACGGGTCCACCTCCTACGCCGACGCGCTCGCGCGCCTGGGACCGGGCGCCGACGCGGTGCGGCGGGGGCTGGTCGGGGCGCTGGCGGGGCTGGAGTACGGTGAGGCCGGCATCCCCGCCGACCGCTGGCCCGACCCGCACCTGATCGGCCGCGTCGACCGGCTCCTCTCCGGCCTGCACGAGCTCGCGCGGGACAACATTCTCCTCCCGGTCACCCGTTCCGACCTGGTCCTCGCCGCAACCGACCGCTCCGCAACGGGTTCGGACCGCAGCGCCGCCGCCGACGACGACGAGGAGGCCGCACCGCCCCCCGCCACCCCGCCCATGCCCGCGATGCCCTCCATACCGGAGATGCCGCCCATGCCGGCAACCGCGTCCGCGCGCGCGTCGACCGCGTCCCGGACGGGGTCCGACCGCGCCGGGACAGCCTTCGGCGGCGGTGCGACGCACGCCGGCAGGGCCGCGGACACGCCCATCCGCCCGCTCCGCATCGCCCCCATCGAACGCCTCAAGCCCTCCGACATCCGCCTCATCCGCCGCAAGTAACCTGTTCGCCAAACGTCACGCATCTCCCGGCTCGCCGCGCGCCCGTGGCGTGCCCGCCGCCGCCGTTGGACGCCTGTCGGACGGGGTGGGACAGGCCCGAGACGCCGCCGGCACGTGGTGGGCCCGGGGCGGCACACCGGTGGTCGATGCGGCAACGGTGGCGGAACAGGATCGGCGCGCCGGGACGGGATCGCATGCCGACGGCGCGGGGGACGGGACGGGGTTGGACCGCGGTGGTACGGCAACGGCGCGACGTGTGACAGGGCTGGCACGGGGTTGGACAACGCTGACGCGGGGTTGCGACAGGGCCGGAGGCGGCGCGGAGTCGGGACGGGGTTGGTCGTCGCCGGGACGCAACGGTTCGATCACTTGGCGGTGGGTTGGGCGTCGGCGGTCTTCGTCTCGACGGTCGCGGCGCCGCGCAGGTGCGTCGCCAGACCGTCGCCGTACAGCCACCGGCGCGCGTCGGCCCGTCCGGCGAGCGTCGCGTCCCAGAAGGCGAGGCTGGCCGCGCGGATGGCGTTGTGGTGCGCCGGTTCGCGGCCGTCACGGACGCGGCGGTCGGAGAAGGCGAGGTGCCCGGCGCCGTTCAGAATCACAAGGGCCTGATCGGACAGTTGGATATGATCGAACGGAATGCGGCGGTGTTCCGGCGGGGTGTCGACGACCAGGCTGCGGTCCTCGGTGCCGGTCATATGCAGGCAGGGCACGCGGATGGAGCCGAAAACGGTCTCCGGATCGCTGTTGCCTGTCGGGGTGGGGCTGAGGATGAGGGCGGCGCGGACGCGGCCGTCGGCGAGCCCCTTTGCCTCGAAGCCAGTCGGCGCGATGAGCCGCATTCCGACGATGACCTGCGTCGTGTAGGCCCCGAACGAGTGCCCGCCCACCCCGATGCGCCCGAGGTCGAGCATGCCCTTCAGCGGACCGTCCGCCTGCTGGAGCGCGGGGAGGCGGTCGATGGCGAAGGTGATGTCCTTCGGGCGGTGGATGAGGTTGCCGAGGTCGCGCGCGGCCTTCTGCATCTCCATGTGTGGGTTCGCCTTGCCGCGCCAGACCGCGTCGTCGCTGCCCGGATGCTGCACGTGGATCGAGACATACCCGTGGCTCGCCCAGTGCAACCCCAGGTAGCGGCAGCCGTTACGTGTGCCGCCCAGTCCGTGGCTGAAGAGGATGACGGGGCAGCCTTCGTGCCGCTCCATCGGGTAGTAGATGCGGACGGGAAGCGAACGGTTGCGCGCGCCGTCTGTCCACGTTTCGGTCACCTCGCCGACCGAGTACGCCCCGCGGTCCGACTGTGGCGCATAGGCGTCGCCGGCCGGGACGAGCGTGGTGGCGAGCGTGATCGCGGCGGCGACAGGGGCGGCGACAAGGGCGAACCGTGCGGTGCGGCGTCGGGTCTGCATGTGGGGCCTCCGGATGACCGGTCCTGCAGTGGATAACGCGCGTCCCCTCGGCGCGGGGTTCCGAAAACACTACGCGGCGCCGGGCGCGGCGGTTACAGGGGCCGGACCGCCGATCCTGCGTGCGTCGGTCAGGGTCATTCGGTTCTCCCTCTGCCTCCGGGAGAGGTCCGGGGTGAGGGCCCCGGACGGTGGAACATCCCTCACCCTGACCCTCTCCCAGCGGGAGAGGGAACGTTTTCCGAATCGGCGCCGTCAAAGCCTGAGCGAAATGGCAAGAATTGACTGACCCTGTGCGTCGGTGTAATCGCTTGACAGTGCACGCTACGCCCGGTAGCTTCCTAGTGCGGGGAAGGCGCACCAGACGCTCATCGACAGCTCCGAAAGGAGGTCCACGTGGACCGCTTGCCAGAAGAAAAGAGGGACGCACACTCACTTCCCCCTTCTGCTATGCGGATACCGATGTAGGCAGCCGCTTGACAGCGCA
This sequence comes from uncultured Planctomycetales bacterium, assembly GCA_964553265.1. GTDB lineage: Bacteria > Planctomycetota > SZUA-567 > SZUA-567 > JAFGNG01 > CAZKKD01. Next base: position 3,546 of record CAZKKD010000342.1, read on the forward strand.
CGCTACGCAGGGTAGCTTGTCGGCATGGGGAAGACGCGGCGAACGCATACGGGCAGCCGGTGCGACCGGCTTGCCGGCTCGTCACCGCTTCGAGAACATGGGGAATTGGGTGTGCGTCCCTGATTCTCTGCCTTCACCGAGAGCGGCCGACCTGCCGGTGGCGAGGGGTTTATCCAGAAACTGGAAGGGCTTCTCGGCAGGACGCTGGCGGCCCGTAAACGAGGCAGGCCTAGAATAAAAGGAAATTAGGTGTGCGTCCCTATTTCTTTCAGGAAAGGAAACTGATGGCGAACATGACCTATCCCAGGTGGGCACGATACCCAGTCATGCGGACGATTGGAATCATTTCAATGGGGATGTTGTCTGTTTGTCTAATCTGCAGCATGTCTTTAGCGATGGAAACGGAAGACCTCCAGATGGCGATACGCCATCAGTTTCCGAAAGAGAAGAAACTGTCAGATGCTACTGCACTGCTTGCGGCCGATGTTGTCTATTGCGCCGTTTTGGAAGAGCATTTCAGCGGAGGTGCAGGGCAAGCATACATACAGAAGGCATATGTAAATGCACTGCTGCGGGTTGTGACGCAAAAGCCAAATACGTTGTTTGTGATAGAAGATGAGCAAGGCAATCAGTACGCATCCACCGCCCTCCAAAGGCTTCACGAGTTCACCTTTACGTTCGGGATGGACGGAGCGGCGGTCCAGGACTGGTGGAGAGGCAATCAGGAAGCGACGCGCACGGAGTGGGCAATCGCTTGTGTCGCCAGAATTCTTCAAGACTCATCTGTTGACGCGCGGGAGTCCGAATGGTTTCGTTTGGCGACATTGGACTATCGCGTGAACGTAGCCGAGGTCGAAGAGGTAAAGGGTTGGCTTGAGAATGCAGGGCGCTCCCCCCTGACACGGGAGGGCTATGCGCGAAAGTCAGTCCTCTGGGCGTTGAAGCGCGTTCGCGGGGACCGCGAAAACCCGGAAGGGGAAGAGGCAGGGAGGGCGGCGGCGGCACTATGGCATCTTCTCCCTCACAAAATGCAACAGCGATTGGGTGCAGAAAAGGAGGTGGATGCCGCCCTGCAAATGGCGGAGACCATGTTCATGACCGAAGTCATATTTGCCGGTTTCAATTTTGTTCCACGCAAAGAAAGGGCAGACAAGGCAACAAGGGAACGATCCCCGCCAGTCGAGAAGGGAAGGCGACAGCAAGGCGCTGGGGCACGACGCGAACGGGGGGAACCCAAAAGCAATAACAAATAGGGACGCACACCTATTTTACCATTCGAATATCCCGAATATCCGGGGACACAATACCAGTTTTTCGGAGAAGGTTGACTTGTGAGGCA
>CAZKKD010000343.1:0-4867 GCA_964553265.1 uncultured Planctomycetales bacterium
GGGCGCCCTGGCGATGGCGCGCGGCTTCTCCAGCATTGCCTCCCGCGCCGCGACGAGGAGCTGGTCCTTCTGGCCCTCGCGGTTGTACCAGTCGATGAGGTAGTGCAGGCGGTCGCGCCGCGTCCTGGCGTCCTGCCCGTCCAGCGCCGCGGCCATCAGCTTCTCGCGTTCGGCCGCATCCTTGGTCAGGTGCAGGAGGTCGTTGACCGCCCAGTTCGGCAGCACGTCCAGGTGCGCGCGCAGGACCTCGGCCCGTCGCTCGCCCAGGAACCCGTGGTGGGTCAACTGGCGCAGCTCGTGCTCGAATTCGTGCTCACGCCCCTGGTAGGTTTCGTAAAGGCGCTCGACCATCTTTACGCCCTCGTCGGGCGAGACCAGTTCCTTCCCCTCGATCCGGAAGACCTGCGGGCTCTCCCCCAGCACGCGCAGATACTCGCGGTAGTGGGTGGGATCCGCTGCCTCGCGGTAGGCCTTGCGGTAGCTGAGATACTTCCTGCCCGCTTCCAGGCGCGCGGCCGGTTCCGGCAGGTTGCGCATGTTGCCGAGGCGATGCAGCAGCCCCCACCGCAGCGGCGCGTCGAAGAGCGCCTGGATCGTCAGCAGCACCTCCACCTTGCGGGGAGCCTCCATGTGGCGGTCGGCGTTGCCCATCATCCAGTCCAGCGGCCACTGGTCACTCGGGCGGTAGCGGATCATGAGGTCCAGCGGCCGCAGGTACCGCGCTTCCGGTTCGCGGCCGAGCATCCCCTTGTCGGCCCCTTCGCGGAGCTGGTGGTGCACCGCGCGGACGCGGTCGGGGTCGGGGAACTGCTGCATGAGGAATGCGGCCAGCTTCAGCGCTTCGTCCGCTTCGTCCGCCTGCAGCAGGTCGCGAAACGCACCGTACCCCACGCTCCAGAGCTTGTCGTTGGGACCGAACGCGTCCACCATGCGACGCAGCACCGCGGGGTAGCTCCCCCGCTCGAGGACATAGATGCCCGCGTGCGCCAGGTCGGGCGAGGCCTTCTCGGCCACGTCGAGATAGGCTAGGTAGCGCGACAGCGCCAGGCGCTCCTCGCCCACCGCTTCGGCGGTCCGCGCCGCGGCCACCAGGACCGACGCCGACGGATCCTCCACCAGCCGCAACAGGTCGCGCGCCCGCTGCTGTGCGGTCAACAGCCGGCCCTGCGCCTTCGCCGTCAGGAAGGCCACCTCCAGCGCTTCGGCATCCGGGTGACGCTTGGCCAGGAGCGGCGCAAGCGCCTCTTCTGCCGCGGCGTAGTCCCCCGCCTCGTACAGCGCGCGGGGCGTCTTCGGTTCGGCGGCCTGCTTCGGTGCAGCGTCCTTGCCGGGCGCAGCCTTCTTCGCGTCGTCCGGGGCCTGGTCCCCCGCCGCCAGTGGCGTCATCGTCAGCCAGCCCGCCAGCAGCACCAGCGCCCACCGGCCCGCACCTGCCCTCTTTCGGATCATCGCCATTGCCGACTCCCGCGCACGGTTTTGTCGTCGCATGTCCCTGTCTGGCTCCCTGTGTCGGAATCCGGGCCGCAGTCATTCGGTCCCGCTGAGTGCCGCCGGTCGGGCACGCCCGGGCGCCTGGCAGCGGCAACCGCTTCCGTATACATTGCGGAGAAGCCTCTCCGTTCGTACATCCTTTTCCGATAGGATGTTGCTGCCGGTCAACGCGCGCCGGCGCCACCCCAGGGTCACTCAGTTCTCCCGTTTCAACCTGGACTGGGCTGCGACGGTTCGAAAAGGGCTCCCCTCTCCCGTTGGAAGAGGGCCAGGGTGAGGGAACTTCACGTTCAGACGCCCTCACGCCGACCCTCTCCCGGCGGGAGAGGAAGAACTGAATGACCCCGCCGGCCGGCTGGGCGTCCTTCACCGGCCCGCGACAGCGACGTAAATGCGCTCCACCCCGCCCGCGCGGCGTGCGTCGGCGCAGGCGCTCACCGTCGCGCCGGTGGTCATGACGTCGTCGACCAGCACACAGGCCCGCACGCCGAGGTCCGCCCGCACGGGTGCGAACGCGCCGCGGGGGTTGCGCAGGCGCTCCTCCCGCCCGAGCAGCGCCTGCGGCCGGGTCTCGCGGATGCGCCGCACCAGGTCGCGCCGCAGCGGCAGCCCCAGCGCCCGCGCCGCCTGGCGGGCCAGCAGCACCGACTGGTTGTAGCCCCGCTGCCGTTCGCGCGCCGGATGGAGCGGGACCGCGCTCACCGCGTCGGCCGCGGTGTCCCAGCCTTCCGCGCGGGCCCGATCCGCCAACAGCGCCCCCAGCGGCCGCGCCGCGCCGCGCACATGCGCAAACTTGAGCGCGTGCACCAGTCCGCGCGCCGGGCCGTCGTACGCGGCCACCGCCACCGCACGCGTAAAGCGGTGCGGCCGCGTCCGGCACTCCGGACAGTCCGCCCCCGGCCGCACGTGCGGCCCCAGCGCGGCGCCACAGCGGCGGCAACTGGTCTCACGGTCGAGCAACCGGAGCCCGGCCCGGCACGCCGCGCACAGGAAGCGGTCGGCCGCGAAGCTGATCCCCGCCTCGCACCCGCAGCAGCGGACCGGGTAGAGCCAGTCCAGCAGCCGCTCGCCCCATCCGCCCCGCCAGGGGTCGGCCCCCGTCTGCGGCGAAGCGGCGGGCGGCGGCGCGGCCGGGGCGGTCAATCGGTCGCGCCCCCGGCGGCGACCACCCGGCGGTAGTCCGCCAGCATCTCCGGCAGCAGACGATACGGCTCCAGGCCATACGGACAGCGCTCGTGGCAGACGCCGCAGGCGGTGCACTGCTCGATGCGCTCCATCTTCTCCCGCCAATCGTCGGTCAGAAAGTTTTCGGTTGGCGCGCGGCGGAGGAGATACTTCATCCGGCAGGCTATCGGGATGGGGATCTCCGCCGGGCAAGGCAGGCAGTAGCCGCACCCGCGGCAGAAGTTCTCGCCCAGGGCGGCCCGCTCCTTCGCGACATGCGCCTCCATCGCCGTGTCCCAGGCGGGCGGTTCGGCGTCGTAGCGGACAAACTCCTCCAGCTCGTCCATCCGCTGGATGCCCCAGATGGGCACCACGTTGTCGAAGCGCCGGAGCGCCGCAAAGGCGGCCCGCGCATCGGTGAAGATGCCGCCGCAGAGCGCCTTCATGGCGATGAGCCCCACGTCCTCCGTCCGGCAGAGGGCCGCCAGCGCCAGCTCCTCCGGGCTCGAGAGCGCCGAGAGCGGGAACTGCATCGTCTCGAAGAGGCCCGAACGCACCTCCTCCTTCGCCAGCGCCAGCCGGTGGCTCGTGACGCCGATGTGCCCCACCACCCCCTCTGCCTTCGCTTCGCGGAGGGCGGCGTAAGCGCTCTCTGCGTCGTCGGGATCGGGCATGGCGTCGGGGTTGTGAAGCTGCCAGACGTCGATCCGGTCGGTGCGGAGCTTCGCCAGGCTCTCGTCGAGGTGGCGGCGCGCTTCGTCCCGGGTCCTGGCGTGGGTCTTGGTCGCGATGACGATGCGGTCCCGGACGTCCGCAAAGGCGGCGCCCAGCTTCTCCTCGCTGTCGCTGTAGGCGCGGGCGGTGTCGTAGAAGGTGATCCCGGCTTCGAACGCGCGGCGCAGAATCCGCACCGCTTCGTCCATGCCGCAACGCTGGATCGGCAGCGCGCCGAACCCGGTGCGCGTCACCTCCAGGCCGGTCCGGCCCAGGCGTGTGGTCTCCATGACGCGGCCCTCCTGCGTCGGTCAGTGGATGGGAGCTGCAAGCGACCCGGCAGCGCTGGCACCCTCGCAAGCCAGGCGCTTCCTCGCAAGCCAGGCGCTTCCTCCCCTCTCCCACTGGGAGAGGGTCAGGGTGAGGGGCATCGGCCATTCGCGTGCGCTTCCCTCACCCCGGCCCTCTCCCGCCGGGAGAGGGAGCGGTGCCGCCTTTCGGATTACGGCAGCTTGGCCTCGAAGAGGGCGGCCTCCGCGTCGTTGTTCCAGAGCCCCGCGTCGCCCATCGCCGTGCAGGCGTCGGGGCAGATCGACTCCAGCCCCTCGGGCGTGGTGAGCCCCAGGTCGGGCAACTGCGGGTAGAGCACGATCTTGCCGGGATAGGCGCCCGCCTTGACCGCCTCGATCCCCTTCCAGCCCTGCCGGATGTCCCCGAGCGCGGCGAGGGAGTAGTTGGTCGAGAGCTCGCCCTTCTCCGTCTTCTCCAGCGTGCGGAGCATGTCCTCCAGCGCCGAACCGGACGAGCCGATGAAGCGCGCGTGGCGCCCGGTCACCGCGTCCAGCGGCAGCGTCGCCATCGTCCCCAGGGGAACGCCGGCGAAGATGTTCATCACCGCATTCCGGGTCAGGAAACCGGCCCCGTGCTCCACCAGCTTCGCCACCGGCGCCATCACCGCGATGTCGTCGAAGCCCTCGGTTGCGAGCCCCCGGATCCGGTCGTCCAGGTCCGGCGTCTCCGCGGGGTTGAGAATGCGCAGGTCCACCCCGCGGCGTTCCGCAATCGGCCGCAGGCGGTGTTCCATGTAGTCCAGCCGGTCCGGCGAGACATCCGTGCAGAGCACCACCGCCGGCGGTTCGGCCAGCTCCAGCGCCCGCTGCACATGCATCTGCCCCATCGGCCCGGCCGCGCCCACCATCCAGCTCCGGCCCCCGGCGCGGATCTCGGTGCGGAGGTTGGCGGTGTAGGCGTCGCGGACCGCGTCGCCTTCGCCCGCGCCCACGTGGCGCGTGCCCTTGTAGTGGACCCGGCCGATGTCGATCTGCACCGTCGCCGGCGGCGTCCCCAGGAGGCAGAGCACCCCGTCCTGGGCCAGCGCCGCGTCGCACGCCTCCACCAGCGCCGCGTCCGGCGTGCCGAGGAGCACCACGTCGTCGAACCCGTCCCCGCCCGTGTGCGCGTCCACCGCGGCCCGACCGCCGCCGGCTTCGTTGTTCGC
>CAZKKD010000344.1:0-4855 GCA_964553265.1 uncultured Planctomycetales bacterium
GCCATCTTGGCCGTGAGATCATGGGCTGGAAGCCCATGCCACGGCGCACCGGTAGTCTTAACCGTATTGACCCTAACCCTCTCCCAAAGGGAGAGGGAGTCTTTTGCCGAACCGGCGGCGCCTGGTTCAGCACGAAAAAGCGGGATCGGAATGACCCTGGCCGGGCGGCAGGCTACGGTGCGCCGCGAAGGACATGCCGCACCAGGCGCCAGAGCCCCCAGAGGCCGGGCAGCGCCGCCAGCGCCAGGAGCACCGGCCAGTCGTTGCTGCCCCAGAAGCCGAGGCGCACCGGCTCCCACGTGAGCGGATAGAGCGAGACCGCGTTCTCGCCGAAGAGGTTGGTCTGGCAGGCGTCCAGAATGCAGTGCAGGAGCGCCCCCAGCCCCACGCCCAGCGACCCGCGGCGGCGGAGCTCCGGCGGAAAGAGGCACGCCGCCATGCCCACCTGCAGCGCCACCCCCAGCGGGAAGTGCGCCACCACCCCGAGGAACCGGAGCGACGGGAGCGCCGTCCCCAGCCCGCGGCTGGCGAGGTCGGGCAAAACGCTGCCGGCAAGAAACGCCACCGGCTCCACCCGCCGCCCGAGCGCCATCCCCCCGGCCGCGCCGACAAAAAAATGCGTCAGGAGATCCGGCACGGAGCATCCTCCCCTGGCGACCCGGGCCCGGACGGGCCGCCGGCATCGGGCGCCGGGCCGCGCGCGGTCCATCGGCGCAGCCGTACGACACCGGCCCGCCAGTCGGGGCGATAGCGCAGCAGCACCAGCACCGCCGCCGCGGCCGCCGCGACCAGCGAGATGTGCAGCTTGGTTCGGTAGTACGGGTCCACCTCGCTGGTGTCGGCCACCGCCACGCCGTCGGGGCCCATCTCCCCCCGCACCAGCGCCAGCCCACCCGGCGCCGGCGGGCGGCCGGTCCAGGCCACGCGCAACGCCGCGCCGCCGAACTCGTCGAGGACAAAGCCGCCCGGGCCGACCTCCCGCACCCAGCCGCGCGTGTAGACCGGCAGCGCCTCGTCCAGCGGTTCGCCCGCGGCGGCCGCTTCGGCGCGGCGTTCGGCCAGCGCCACCGCGTCCGCACGATGCGGCTGGACGAAGCGATTGTAGGAAAAGCCCAGCAGCAGCAGCGCGGCCGCCTGCAGCGCGAAGAGGCCCGCGCGCAACGGAAGACGATTCGTCCGGGTCATGCTCCGTCTCCACGCCCCCGCCGCCGCAACCGTGCCGGAGCGCAGCGGGGCCGACAGAATGCGAGGCGGCCCCGGGGGACCGCCTCGTCGGGAACGTCAACGCATCCGTTCCGGCCCCCGCGGGAACCGGAACCGGGCCGGCGTACCGCTACCGGGTCGTGGTCTGGATCCGGTCGATGCGGTTCACCGCCTCGTCGTAGTAGGCCTTCTCGGCCGGGTTCTGCGGATCGTAGGTGTCGCGCACCTTGCGCCAGAAATGGAGCGCATCGTCGGGCCGTTCCTGGCGCTCGGCGATCTCGGCCAGGTACCACCAGCACTCGCGGGGCTTCTTGTCCGCGGGCGCGACCTGGACGCCCTCCTGCAGGTAGCGTTCGGCGGCGGCGTACTCCTCGCGCAGGAAGTGAATCCGCCCGAGGCGGAAGGCTTCCCGGTAGGTGGGCCTGCCGATGCCGTAGCCCTTCATGTAGGCTTCCTGCGCATCGAAGAGGGCATTGGCCTTCTCGCCCCGGTCGCCGGCGACGACGGCCTTGAAGTAGTAGGTCTCGCCGAGGTTGTCGTAGGCTTCCTTGTTCTGCGGGTCGAGCTTGACCGCGGTGGCGAAGGCGCGCTCGGCGTCGCGCAGGCGGCGGGCCAGGCGCTCGCGCACGCGGGCGATGTCCTCCATGTCGGCGCCGACCTTCTGCCCGCGGGCCAGGTCCTCGCTCGCCTGGCGCGCCTCGGCGAGGCTGAGCTCGCCCATCTCGAGATAGGCGGGCACGTGCTCGGGTTCGGACGCGAAGGCGCGCTCGTAGTGCTGGAACGCCTCGTCCACCTTGCCGCGCATCCGCGCGATCCGGCCGAGGCCCACCTGCGCGCGCGGCGACTGGGGGTTGAGCTGAACGGCCTGGCGGTAGAGAAGTTCGGCCCGGGCGGCCTCGCGGTCGGCGAGGGCCTCGTCGCCCTGGCGGGCGAGCGCGGTCGCCTGCTGCACGGCTTCCGGGGTCGCCGCCGCACCGGCGGCGGGGGCGGCTTCTTCCGGCGGCGTGGCGGTCGCGGCCACGGCCTCGCGCTCGCGGGCTTCGGCTTCGCGGCGGGCCGCTTCTTCGGCGCGACGGGCCTCTTCCGCGGCCGCGGCTTCGGCGGCGCGGCGTTCGGCGTCGGCCTTCTCCTCTTCGGCGCGGGCCGCGGCGATGGCGGCGTCGCGTTCGCGGGCGGCGTCTTCCTCGGCCTGGCGGAGGATTTCGGCGCGGCGCTTTTCTTCTTCTTCGCGGGCCTTGCGTTCGCGTTCGCGACGGGCTTCGAGCGCGGCGGCCACCGCGTCCCCGCGGCGGCGGGCCTCGGCCTCGCGGCGCTTGCGCTCGGCCTCTTCGGTCATGGCCACGGCGGCGCGGCGGCGCTCGTCCTCGACGCGGTTGAGGCGCTCGATGGCCTCCTGGCGGCGGGCCTCGCGATCCGCGGTCGACGCGGGCGTCTCCGCGGGCACGGGGGCTTCGTCCTCGCCGGGGACGGTGACGACCACCTCCTCGATCCGTGCCGGCGGGGTGGCGGCGGCATCGTCCTCGATGAGGTCGCTCGGGTGGGGCGTCCTGCCGAGGGGCTCCTCGGCCGTGCCGGGGGCGGCCTCCTCCTCGCCGGTGCTCGGCGGGAAGGGCATGACATCCTCCTCCTCGGGCGCGGCCTCGGCGGGCACGCCCTCGCCCTCGCCGGGGATGGGGACGATCTCACCCGTCTCGGTGCGCGGGGCGACCGAGCGGATGCTGAACGGCTGCGGCGTCTCCACCTGCCCCTGGTTGCCGAGGGTGTCGAGCGCGGTGATGCGCAGGAGGCAGTTGTTGAGGTTGCGATCCGGCTGCCGCGGGACGCGCCAGGTGTAGCGCCCGACAGCGGGCCGCTCGGTGGCGAGGGTCTCCCAGGTCTGGCCGCCGTCGGCCGACCAGGAGACGGTAACGGTGTTGGCCTCGAGGTTGGGATCCTCCGCCCGCCAGGCGATGTCGACGGTCGACCCGCCCTGCAGGAAGCGCCGCCCGCCGGCGAACTCGGTGATGCGGATGACCGGCGCCGCGGTGTCGAAGCCGAGCACCAGCATCGGCGAGGCGCCGGCGTCCGGGGCGGGATTGGCGTTGCCGACCCGGTCGGCGGCGCGGAGGTAGAAGCCCACCTCCGCGGCGTCGGATGCGGTGAAGGGGATGGGGCTCGTCGCGTCCTCGTCGCGGGCGTGCTTCGACCAGGTCTCGCCCCCGTCGGCGGTGGTCCAGAGCTCGACCCAGGCGACGCCGGAGCCGGCGTCTGTAGCGGTGTAGGTGATCTCGACGTCCCGGCCGGCGGCGGTGCGGGGGCCGGTGATGGCCACCTGCGGCGGCTCCGTATCGGCCAGGGCCACGCCCGGCGCCTTGATGTAGGCGGTGTTGCCGGCGCGGTCGGTAACCTTGAGGCGGAAGGTGTAGACCGGCGCGCGCTGGCGCGGGGGCTTCCAGAGGATGCGCCCCTCGGGGGAGAGGTCCTCCTTGAGGAGATACCACCGCTCGCCGCCGTCGCCGGAGACATGGATGTCGACCCCGTCCTCGGCGCTGTGCGCGTCGCGGGTCGTCCAGGCGATCTCAATCCCCTCTTCGCTCATGGGTTCGCGGCGGACCGGGCTGAGGAACTGGCCCTCGGGCGGGCTCGAGTCGACGATGACGACCTGCTCGGGATAGACCCCGTCGGCGGGGGGGCGCTCCCGGTTGCCGGCGCGGTCGGTGCTGACCAGCGCAAAGCCGTAGACGCCGTCGCCCGGCACCTCGATGACGAAGGGGCTCTGCCGGTCGGGATCGCTGCCGTAGTTGGTCCAGGTGCGGCCGAGATCGGTGGTGACGAAGAGCTCGACCTTCTGGAGCATCGCCCCGCCGGCGCCCTCGTCGCGCACCGTGTACTCGATGCTGAAGCGCGTGTGCTTCACGACCGGCGCGTCGGGCGGCGGCGTCCGGGTCTCGCCATCGTCGCCGCGGCCCAGCCGGCGGAAGAAACCGCCCACACCACCGCCTTCACCGGCCCGGAGCGCATCCGCGCCCGCCAGGAACAGGATCGTCCATGCGGCCAGCGCCGCCAGCATTGCGCGCCTCATCGGTTCTCCTTTCGGTGACCGCCGCCCCGGAATCGGGCCCGGCGCTCCGGAAAGCGAGCTCTCTATCCCCAACAATCCCGGGGCCGTGCAGCCACCACAGCCCCGCCGTTCCCCAGAAAACCGCGTCGTTCCGCGCACCGGCCCCAGCCCGCAACCGGGGTCCCCCCGGCGGGGCGGCCCGCAGGCCGAAACGATGTAAGGAACTTTCCAGCAAACACCTTAAGGACGCGTCCGCCGGGACGCAAGAAAAAAGTTGACAAACGCGCTTCGCCCATCTACCACAATCGTAACTGTAACACGTTGGAATCGCTTCCGTTGCGATACGGAACCCCGGGACCGACCGCGCCCGGGGTGTGGTTACGACCGTTGTTGATCCCCGGAGAGGCGGCAGGCCCGCGACACGGCCCGCCGCGTCCCCCCGAACAGAGAGCTCCCGACCATGGAACAGCACCGCATCGAGGTCGCCGCCCGCGACGCCGCGCTGGATTCGGCCGGCAAGCAGGCGGCGGAGGACCTCGGCGTACTGGTCAAAGATACCATCGTCCTGGACATGGACCATCCTGAAGACCTTGTCCGGGCGGAGCAAAGAGC
>CAZKKD010000345.1:0-4792 GCA_964553265.1 uncultured Planctomycetales bacterium
ACCACCTTCGCCGCCAGCTTGCAGACCGTCCAGTCGCGGTAGGCCGCGACGATGCGGTCGATGTGCGAGCGCCAGACCACCCCGTGGCTCGGGGCGATCAGCTCGATGTCGAGATCCTTCGCCTGGTCGAGCACCTGCGCGATGCGCTTGCCGTAAAGCATGACGATGTTGGCGTAGTAGGTCTTCGCCTCGGCCATGACGTCGTCGATCGGCACCTCGTCGTCGAAGCGGCGGCTGGAGGCGTAGTGCTGCCCGAAGGCGTCCATGCTGAAGAGCAGCTTCTCCTCGGGGACGTAGGTGAACATCGAGTCCGGCCAGTGGACCATCGGCGTTTCGACGAAGGTGAGCGTCCGGCTGCCGAGGCTCAGCGTGTCGCCGGTCTTGACGATCCGGAAGGACCATGCCGAAATGTCGTAGTGGCCGCTCAGGATGTCGCGGCACTTTTCGTCGCAGACGATGGTCGCGTCCGGGCAGGCGGTCAGCACCGCCGGCAGCGACCCGCTGTGATCCGGTTCAGCGTGGTTGCAGACGATGTACTTCACCTGCTTGAGGGGGACGAGCTCCTGCACATTGGTCAGCAGGTCGTCGGCGTAGGGGGCCTTGACCGTGTCGATAAGCGCGGTGGCCTCGTCGCGGACCAGGTAGCTGTTGTAGGTCGCTCCGTAGCGGGTGGTGTAGCTGTGAAAATCGCGGATATTCCAGTCGATGTGGCCGACCCAGTCGATCCCGTCGCGAAGCGGAACATGCATGTGCGGCTCCCTTTCTCTGTCCGATACGCCGTCGCGGACCGCTGTCGATCCGCGGCGTCGGGCCGGTCGGGGCCGGCCGTCCCCTCGCGCGCGCATTCTGCCGGGTCTGCCGGAAAAATGCAAGCGAAGACGGAAAAGGTTCCGCCTCACGTCCGCCCTTCGGCGGCCTGCAGGACGTTCAGCCGCCGGTCAGGTAGAACGCGTCGGCCAGCGTCCGGCCCGCCCGGGTGCGGAAGATGCGGTCGAACCGGCGGCGCAATTCGTCCGGCGGCAGATCCACAAACTCCTCCTGCGCATTTACCAGCCAGTCCGCGTCCCAGAGGATGCGAAATTCGACCGTGTCCGGCCCCTGTCCGCTGTGGTGCGCCCCGATGATGGCGCAGACGTGCCGGGTCTTCTCCTCATCCATGCCGAGGCGCTCAAGGATGGCGCAGGCCGTCGGCGGACCCAGCCGTTCCTGGTAGCGCCCGTCGGCGGAGCCGTACTCCCGCTCGGCCTCCGGAATCCCGATGTCGTGCAGCAGCGCCGCGGCGACCACCACCTCGTCGTCGCCGCCCTCCTCGGCGAGAATGCTCTTGGCCAGCTCCAGCACACGCAGCGCATGCCGGATCCGCCGGTCATCCTCCCCGAACACCGCCCGCATCTCCTCGGCCAGCACCGTCTCCGGCGCCGGGGTCGCCTTCCGAACGGTCGACCCGTCCGCGTTCGCTTCCAGAACCATCGTCCCTCTCCCTCGCCCTGGCCGAATATCCCAACGATTCGACCGCCCGTACCATGCTCTCGAGCGACAGGCCCTTCCCGCGCACCCACGCCCGCTTGTCCTCCAGGTTCACCTCCGCCGACGTCACGCCCGGGCACTCGGTCAGGGCGCGCTGCACCGCGCCGGCGCAGTGGCTGCAGGTCATGCCGTCCACCTGCAGCTCCACCACCTCGGTGTCCGAATCCTGCACACCCCCGGCGCCCTGGCCGCCGGAGCCGTCGGGACCTTCGGCGCGCGTACCGTCATGGCTCCCGCCGGAACGCAGCAGCCGCGGCCCCAACCCCGCCCAGGCCAGGAGCGCCAGCAGCACCACCGCGCTCACCTGCCCGAGCAGCCCGACGCCTTCGGCGTCGTGGAGATGCGCCACCAGTTCGGTTTCCCCGCCGGGCGCCGCATCCAGAAGCGCTTCGAACGCCACTCCCGACGCCAGCGCCGCCAGCGCCACCGTCACAAGATACACCACAACGGTCCGCCGGCCCATCACCTTCCAGATGGTCGAGATCGTCGCCGCGTTCGTCGCCGGCCCCACGATCAGGAACACCAGCGCCGCGCCCGGGCAGATGCCTTTCATCATCATCGCCGCCGCCACCGGAACCGATGCGGTGGCGCAGACATACAGCGGAATCCCCACCGCCAGCATCGCCAGCATCGCCAGGATGCCGCAGCCGAGCGTCTCGGCGAAGAACTGCGGCGGCGCCAGCGCCCCGATCACCCCCGCCAGCAGAATCCCGACCAGGAGCGACCCGGCCAGGTCCCGCGGCAGCGTGTAGAACCCGTATCGGAGCGCGGCCAGCGTCTTGCCACCGACCCCGGGCTGCGCGTCCGCGGGGGCGCAGCAGTCGCCCGCGCAGGCCGGCGCGGCGGGCGAATCCGCGGCGCAGGCGTCCCCGTGCCGGGGCGACTCCGGCGCCGCCGTGCCGAGGCGGCCGGGCGCGCCGGGGTCGCGCGTCTCCGCGTCCGTATCCGTGTCCAGCCACTCCACCGCCCCGCCCCCGATGACGCCCGTCACAAAGGCCGCCACCGGCCGGAAGACCGCCAGGAGCGGCCCCAGGAGCGAATAGGTGACCGCGATGCTGTCCACCCCCGTCTGCGGGGTCGAGATCAGGAAGCTGATGCTGGCCGCGCGGCTGGCGCCATGCCGCCGCAGCGACGCGCTCACCGGGATCACCCCGCACGAGCAGAGCGGCAGCGGCACGCCGAAGAGCGCCGCCTTCACCGTCGGCAGCCAACCCGTGCCGCCCAGGTGGCGCTCCACCGTGGCGGGCCGGATCAGCACCGACAGCATCCCCGCCACCAGAAAGCCCAAGAGCAGCCACGGCGCCATCTGCCCGAATACCAGCCATGCGCCTTGCACAACCTCCTGTACCAGTTGTATCAGTTCCATGGCTGTCTCAGATGTGCGATACAGCTCCCGACCTGCCGGCGCCGCGTTCGCGGCGCCAGCGCGTTTCTCCGGAGGGATCGCACCCTTTCGTCGCTCGCGGTTGCCGCAGCAGAGCCTGCCGGCCAGCCCCATGGCGCGGTTGCACGGGACGGATGGCGTGCGCATCCGTGTCCCGGTGCATCGCTGCGGCGGCCCGTGGCGCCGTACAGCCCACGAGTCGTACCGGGAACTCCTGCATGCACCATTCCAGAACGCGGCGGCCCGCCCCGTCAGCCCATCGGCACGCGCCCGACGCACCTGTCCCCACTTCACCATCCGGAGAGGGGGCTGTCAACAGATTTCATTCAACCTATTTCTCTGCCAATGGTTGCAGGCAAAAACGCCCTTGCGGAGCGGTCCGCGGTCCGGCAGGAGACCACCGCCGGTGGTCCGTCAGATCGGGGCCTCGCGGTAGATGGAGAGGAGGCGGGTCACCTCGCGCACCAGGCCGTCGGGATTGATCGGCTTCAGCAGCACCCGGCTTGCGCCGGCATGGTGTCCGTGGCGGAGCATGTCGTCGCTCACCTCGGGCGAGGAGATGATGAGGGGCGTGAAGGGGTTGTTCGCACGGAAGGTGCGGACCGCTTTCAGCTCTTCCGGGTGCGGCACCTCCAGGTCGAGGAGGATCAGGTCGAAGTAGTGGTCTTCGGTCCGCCGGAGCCCGTCGGCGACGTCGGCGACGGCGGTGAGTTCGAAGCCGGCGCGGCTGAGCACGAGGCCGTAGACGTCGCGAATCACCTCGTCGTCCTCCACCACCAGCACGTGCGGCCGGCGCGCCAGCACGGCGGCGGCCTCGCGCTCGCTCTCGGCCGGCGTGTGCGAATCGTCGTGCGCGCCGTACTTGCGGACGAGAAAGAGCAGCTTGTCGTTGTTGACCGGCTTGGAGATGCACTCCCGCGCCCCGGCCAGGATGGCGGTCCGCGCCAGGTCGGCGCTGTGGAGGGCGGTGACCATGAGGACCGGCAGGTCGGGCTGCCGGAGCTGCAGCTCGCGCAGGACAGCCAGCCCGTCCATCCCCGGCATGCTGTAGTCGAGCAGCACCACGTCGATGTCGCCCGCGCGGGCGTACTCCATTGCCTCCACGCCGCCGGGCGCGCAGACGACCTCGCACCCCTGCCCCTCCAGCACCGCGCTCACCACGCGGCGCAGTGCCTCGTCATCGTCGACCACCAGCACGCGCACCGCCGCAGCATGCGACCGCTCGCCCGGCACCGGCAGGCGCAGCACCAGCGCCGCGCCGCCTTCTTCGGGCCGTTCGACCGACAGCGTCCCTTCGTGATTGCGGGCAATCCCCTCCGCCACCGAGAGGCCGAGGCCCGTGGCCTCCCCCGCGCCGCCGCTGATGACGCCGCGGGTGGTGTAGAACGGCTCGAAGACCCGGTGCTGCACCTCCTCCGGGATGCCGGACCCGTTGTCGTGGATCCGGGCGCAGACCCACTCGCCGTCGAGCCAGGTGGTCATCTCCACCCGGCGCGGCCCGCGCACCTGCTGCAGCGACTGGCGGGCGTTGACGAGCACGTTCAAGAGCAACTGCTGGATCTGCCCCACGTCCAGCAGCACCTCGGGCAGCGGGGCCAACCGCGTCTCCACCGCGATGTGCTGCGCCTCGAAGTCCATGCGGAGCAGGTTGATGGTGTCGCGCACGATGGCGTTGAGGTCGCCCAACCGCTTGCGGCTCTCCGCGCGGCGGGCAAAGCGGAGCAGGTTGCGCGAGATCTCGCTCGCACGACTGGCCGCCTTGAGACCGATCTCGATGGCCTTTCGGCTGAGCCCCGGATCGTCCTGGGTAAGCGCCATGTCCCAGTCGCCGCTGCTGCCCCCCATGAGGTCGTTGCACTCGTTCCCCCCGCCGCCGCCCCC
>CAZKKD010000346.1:0-4788 GCA_964553265.1 uncultured Planctomycetales bacterium
CCCGCCGTCACGGTTCTGCAGGGCAAGCCCCGGTTAGGAAACGGGGACACCGCTCCGGGCGTCCGCTCCGGACCGTGGCCCCGCCAAACCGCGACGGCGCCGCAGCCCGCTTCGAACCCATCCAGTCTGTTCGTTCAGTCTCGTGCCGACAGGCCGACGGGCACGGTTGCCCGGCGCGGACGGCGCGGGCGGAACCACCGCAGCCGACCTGCCCACCCCGGAGAAGACCACGCATGTTGCAGCCCAAACGGGGAACCACGTCCGGTACGGCTGTCCCGCGGCGGCCTCGTTGCGGACGGCCACCGGGGCGTTGGGGCGCCATTACCGGACCGCCCGACCCTAACGGCCAACCAGACTTCTTGCAAGGATTTTTATGAAGAAGGCCGGCGCCCCCCGCGGCCCTCCACCGGCCCGCAGACGGGGGCTACTCCGCCGCGGACGGTTCCTGGATGCGGTCCAGCGCGGCGGCCAGGTTGGCCGAGAGACCCAGCATCGTGCCGGTGAAGCGATAGCGGTTGCCCCGGCCTTCGCAGGCGGCCACGCGCACGCTGAACCGCTGGTTCCAGTCGGCGTCGGTGGCCTTGGTCAGCTCTTCGGAGCGAAAAGAAAACGCGGTGTCCGGCTCCAGCGGGAAGGTGGCGTCCAGGACGACCTCCTTGCTGGAGATTCGCGACAGCACCAGCGGAATCGCGGCATCGATGTTGATCTGCTTGCGCGGCGCGGTGCGGTTGCGGGCGCTGCCGGCCTGCGTGCGCAGGAGGTTGCGAACCTTGAACAGCAGCCGATCGCGGTTGACCGGCTTGGTGAGATAGTCCACCGCCCCGCGGCGGATCGCCGCCTCCACGTCCTCCTCCATCCCCGTCGCGGAGAGCACCAGCGCACGCGGCGCGTCCTCCATGCCCTGGAGCTCTTCGAGAAGCTCCAGTCCGTTCATGCCCGGCATGAGGATGTCGAGGATGAGCAGGTCGATGTCGTGACGCGCGGCCAGGATGCCGCGCCCGTCCTCGCAACTGGACGCCTGCAGCACCTCGGCGCCCTCGCGCTCCAGCAGCGCGGCGAGGAACTGCCGCACGTGGGCGTCGTCGTCGACACTCAGCACCACCGGGGCGTGATCCATCTCGTCGCTCAGGCGGCCCGACGGCGCCGCACTCCGCTGCCCCGCACCGCCGGCGCTGGCCCCGGCGGCGATGCTGTCGGCCCCGGTGCAGTAGCGGCGCAGCCGCTCCGCCGCGTCGGCCGGCATGTCGATGAACTGCGCGCCCGTGTTGTAGCGGCGGCCGCGCGCCCGGCAGTTGGCGGTCCGGACCGGCACGCCCCGTCCGTGCGGCAACTGGAGTTTGTGAAACACCGCCTCCAGGTTGAGGAAGAGCACCGTGTCCGACGGCAGCGCAAACGGCGCGTCGAAGGCGCAGCCCGACGCGCTGATGTTGAGCAGCACCACCGGGATCTCGGCCGCGATCTGCAGCGGCCGCGCCTCCCGGCGGACCGGACCGGACCGCTCGCGGTGGCCGAGCACCGCGTTCATCTTCAGCACCAGGTGCCCCAGGCGGATCGGCTTCACCGCGTAGTACGCGGCCCCGTGGTGGATGGCCATCAGCACCGCTTCGCGATCCTTGGTCGTCGAGAGGATGACGATGGGCGGCGCGTCGTCGCGCGCGCGGAGGGCGTCCAGCGCATCGATGGCCCGGACGTCCGGCAGGAGCCAGTCGAGGAGGATGAGGTCCGGCGCCCCCGCCTGGTCCAGCAGCCGCACCGCCTCGGCCATGGACCCGGCGCCCACCGCCGCGAAGCCGAAGTGCGGCAACCCCCGCTGCATCAGCGTCTGGACGCGTTCGTCCGCATCAATGACCAGCACCCAGGGACGCCCGTCCGCCGCGGACGCAGCCATCGCGGGGGTCCTGGAAGATGCGGTGGACTCTGGACTGGCGTCGGTCACGAAACCATTCCTTCCGGTGCGGCGCGACGCGCTACACGCTCTTCCGGCCTTCGGCCCGGACGGGGCGTCCCTCCGCGGGAGCCGCTTCGGCCGATGCCACCGGGCTCTCGCGCCAGCGCTGGCTGCCCTGCGCGCCGCGGGACTCGAGGAACTGGGCCACGTCGTGGTGGCCCCGGCGGCGGGCGCGGTCGAGGGTGGTGTCCTGGTGGACGGTCTCGGCGTCGAGCTCCGCGCCGTGGGCGATGAGCAGGTTGACGACGTCCAGGTTCCCGTCCCAGGCCGCGAAGTAGAGCGGGGTGTTCCCCAGGCGGTCGCGCCGGTTCACCTCGGCGCCGTGCACCACCAGGATCTCCGCCACGTCCGAGTGCCCGCCCATCGCCGCGGCGTGGAGCGGGGTCATGCCGGCGCGGTTCTCCGCGTTGACGTCGGCCTTGTAGCGCAGGAGCTGAAACACGATGTCCCCGAATCCGGCCAGCGCCGCGATGTGCAGCGGCGTCAACCCGTTGTCGTCCACGCTGCGGGCCAGCCACCGCGCTTCGCGCAGGAGGGCGCGCACCTCGTCGAAGTCGCCGTTCTGGCACGCGACCATGATGCTCCGCGGCCGGCCCGAGCCGCGCGCCACCCGCATGAAGAAGATGAACGCGAGCACCACGCAGAAGAAGAAGCCGTAGAAGATGAAGTCCCCGAGCCCGCCCATCGGCATCATCGCGATCCTTTCCCGCCGATCACGAGCAGGCGTCCAGCGCCGCCCGGAAGAGCCGCGCGTAGGTCTCCACCACGTACGGGCGTTCCAGGAGACTCTCCAGGCTCTCGGAGAGGTGCTGGTACGAGAGGCTGCTGATCTTCGTGTCGAAGCGCACCAGCGCCTGTGCAATCGACGCCGCGTACAGCACCGCGCCCGCCCGCTGCGTGGCGCTCGGCAGGACCGGCATCATCATCATCTTGCCGTAGTCCTTCAGCACCCGCAGGTGCGCCACCTGCACCGCGTCGTCGAAGAGGCACTCGGTCAGCGTCTTGCCGCGGTAGTACGTCAGCTCGTCCTCGGCCAGCCCCGTCAGGCGCGCGAAGCCGAACGGCCCCCCGCCCTGCAGCGCCGGCGGCGTCTCCAGGTCGAGGTAGAGCTGCCGGAGCTTGACCATGTCGTCGCGGTTCTTGACCCGCTCGATGGCGCACCAGTTGTACTCCGGACGCGTAAAGACCTGCTCGTCCAGGAGCGCCGGACCCGACTCGCCCTCGCGCGGCTGGGGGTCCCGGCCGACGAGGATGTCCAGCACCGGCCGGATGCCGAGGTGCTCCTCCAGGTACCACTGCAGCCAGCGCGAGAGCCCGCCGTCGACGTCCGCGCCGCTCAGTTCGCGGAGCTCGCCGATCAGGGCGGCCTCCTCGCCCTCGTCCGAGCGGGCGAGTTGCTGCAGCAGGAGCGCCAGGCGCCCCTCGCGTTCGGCATTCCAGTCGTCCGGCCCGCTCGCCATCCGTTCGTCCTTGCACAGGCATCCCCGCGCCGTCCGGCCGTGCGCCGGAGGCCCCCACCCACAGGAGCAACGTAACACGGGGTAGGGAATGTTGCAAGGCTTTTACGGCCCGCGCTGCCGGCCGGCCCCGCGCCGATCGGTCGCGGCCCCGGCGGCGGCGCGGTTTTCGACTGGCAAACGCGCTCCGTTCCCGCTACGCTCTCGGGCGACCCGCGGCGGCGCGCCCCAACGGGCGGCTCTGCCGCGACTTCGGACCGCCGCATGGACCGCCCGAACGCTGGGAAGACGACCGTGATCTGCATCCCCATCGTGGCCGAACGCATGGACGACGCGCTCGCCGACATCCGGGCCGCCGCCGCCGAGCCCGCCGACTGCCTCGAGCTCCGCCTCGACGCGTTCCGCGAGCCGGCCGACCCGGCCGCGCTCCTGGCCGCCACGCCGCTGCCGTGCATCGTCACCTGCCGGCCCGTGCGGGAGGGCGGCGCCTGGGACGGGGACGAGGGCGAGCGCCTGACGCGCCTCCACCGGGCCGCCGCGGCGGGGGCGCGCTGGGTGGACGTCGAGCGCGACGCCGTCGAGCGCTTCGACGCCCCGGACGGCGTGCAGGTCATCGCCAGCCACCACGACTTCACGAAGACCCCCGACGACCTCCCCGGCCTCGTCCGCACGCTCGAGGCGCTCCCCTGCGACATCGTGAAGATCGCCGTCCGCGCCAACGCGCTTGAGGACAACCTGCGCCTCTGGGACGCCATGCGCGGCGCCGGCAAGCCGATCATCGGCCTCTGCATGGGCGAGCTCGGCGAGGCAAGCCGCGTCCTCGCCCTGCGCCAGGGGGGGCTGCTCACCTTCGGCGCGCTCGCCCCGGGGCGCGAGTCCGCCCCCGGCCAGCCCACCGCGCGGGACCTGGCCGAGCTCTACCGCGTCCGCGCCATCACCCCGGCCACCCGGCTCTACTGCGTGGTGGGCGACCCCATTGCGCACTCGGTCTCGCCGGAGATCCACAACGCCGCCTTCCGGGCCCTCGGCATGGACGCGGTCTACCTGCGCTTCCGCGTCGACGACCTCGGCCGCTTCCTCGACGCCTTCGCCCCGCTCGACCTGCAGGGCCTCTCGGTCACCATCCCGCACAAGGACGCGGCGCGCCGCCTGGCCCGCACCGTGGAGCCGACCGCCGACCGCCTCGGCGCGGTCAACACCCTCGTCCGCGCGCCCGACGGCGCCTGGCACGGCGAGAACACCGACTGGGGCGGCGCGCTGGACGCCATCCGCGGCGCGGCCGAAGCGGACCGCGTACCCCTGGCCGGCCGCCGGGCGCTCCTGGTCGGCGCGGGCGGGGCCGGGCGCGGCATCGCCCACGCGCTCCTCGCCGCGGGCTGCCGC
>CAZKKD010000347.1:0-4783 GCA_964553265.1 uncultured Planctomycetales bacterium
TGCGGAGCTGGGCAATCTTCCGCCCGATGTTGCGATCGTCCACGCCGGTGCTCCCGGATCGTCCGCGAAGGGGGGGTCAGGTGATCTCGAGAATCTCGAACTCCTCGGCGCCCTTCGGCAGTTCGGCGGCCACGGTCTCGCCCGCCTCGTGGCCGATGAGCGCCGCGCCGATGGGGCTGGTGGTGAGGATCTTGCCGCTGGAGACGTCGGCCTCGCCCGCCCCGACGAGGGTGCGGGTCAGCTCGCGGCCGTCGCGGACGCGCCGGATGCGGACCGTGCTGCCGAGGACCGCCTTCCCCTCCGGCGCCTTGGAGGTGTCGACCACCACGGCGCGGGACAGCTTGTCGCCGATGTCGCTGATCTTGGCGTTGAGCATGGCCAGCTCTTCGCGCGCGGCGTGGTAGTCTGCGTTCTCGCGGAGGTCGCCGAGCGCGCGGGCCGCCTCGATGGCGGCCTTGATGCGGGGGCGCTCGGCTTCGAGCGTTTCCATCTCGCCCTGGAGGCGCGCGTAGCCCTCCGTGGTCATGGGAACGGTGTCGGGCATGGGGTCCTCCTTCGATCCGTGGTGAAACGGCCCGGTGCTCGACGCGGATGGCGCGCCGGGACGTTTCCGTGCCGGAAATCGGCGATCAGGCTGCGCCGGCCAGCTTCCGTGCCGCCGCAAGTCGCACGCAGACGCAGACAAGCTCCATCGCGGTGGTGATCTCCTCCAGCGACGGCAGCGTGGGGGCGATGCGGATGTTGCGGTCGCGGGGGTCCTTCCCGTACGGATAGGTCGCGCCGGGTTGGGTCAGCTTCACGCCGGCCTCGCCGGCGAGGCGGCCCACCTCCTTCGCGCAGCCGTCGAGCACGTCGAGGTTGACGAAGTAGCCCCCCGTCGGCCGGCTCCAGGTCGCGACGCCGCAGTCGTCCAGCTCGCGGGCGAGGATGGCCTGGACGGCGTCGAACTTCGGTTTGAGGATCGCGGCGTGGCCGCGCATGTGCTCCAGGAGGCCGTCGATCGAGCCGAAGAAGCGCGCGTGGCGGAGCTGGTTCAGCTTGTCCGGGCCGATGGTGCGGAACTTCAGGTGCCCGCGCGCGTCGTCCAGGTTCGCCGGGCTCGCGGCCAGGCAGCCGATGCCGCCGCCGGCAAAGGTGACCTTGGAGGTGGAGCCGAAGACGAGCGGACGGTCCGGGCGGCCCGCCGCGGCGCAGGCGGCGAGGATGTCCTTCAGCGGGGCCGGACCGTCGCCGAGGTGGTGGACCGCATAGGCGTTGTCCCAGAAGATGCGGAAGTCCGGCGCCGCGGTGCGCAGGCCCGCGAGCCGATCCACCGTCGCGTCGCTGCAGGTGGCGCCGGTGGGGTTGGCGTACTTCGGCACGCACCACAGGCCCTTGACGGCCGCGTCCGCACCGGCGATCTGCTCGATGGCGTCGACGTCGGGGCCGTCGTCGGTCATCGCCACGGGAATCATCTCGATGCCGAAGTGCTCGCAGATGGCGAAGTGGCGGTCGTACCCCGGCGCCGGGCAGACAAACTTCACCGGCCCGCGGTTCCACGGTCCGTCGCCGCCGGGCACGCCGAAGACGAGCGCGCGCAGCACCGCGTCGTGCATGAGCGCGAGGCTGCTGTTGTTGCCGAGGAGGACGGCTTCGGGCGCGACGCCGATCATCTCCGCCAGGAGCGTCCGCGCTTCCGGCAGGCCGTCCAGGCCGCCGTAGTTGCGGCAGTCGGCGCCGTCCGCGGCGCGGTAGTCGTCTTCGCCGAGGCAGGTGAGCATGCCGTTGGCGAGGTCCAGTTGGGCGGGGCAGGGCTTGCCGCGCGTCATGTCGAGCGCCAGCTTGCGGGTGCGGAACGCCTCGAGGCGTTCTTCCAGGCTGGCCATCTCGTCGCGCAGGTCCGCGGCGTCGCGGTCGGGGTACGCAGGCATGGGTCCCACTCCTTCCACTCGTCTCTTGCGTGGCGATCCGGTTTGCCCCGGTCGGCGACCGGGGGTCGGGCGTCAGTTGTCCCCGCCGTCCTCGGCGTCGACGTCGAGGAACCCCCAGATGCTGTCCCCGTCGCCGAGTTCGCCGCCGTTCTCCGCGTGCTGGCGGCAGGCGGTGCAGAGGGTGGCGAACGGGAGCACCTTCAGGCGCGAGGGGCCGATGCCGCCGCCGCAGCTCTCGCATTCGCCGTAGGTCCCCTTGTCGATCTTCTCCAGCGCGGCGTTGATCTCCATCAGCTCGCGCTGGCCGGCGGCGGCCATCTCGTAGCTCACGTCGCCGTCGTAGACGTCGGCGGCGCGGTCGGCCTCGTCCTTGGCGACGCTGCTCATGCGGCCGATGGAGTCGCCAATCTGGTGGCGGATCTCGGCGAGGACGGTGTCGCGCTTCTCCTGCAGAATTTCACGGATGCGACGGATGTCCCGGGCGCTCAGCTTGTGCTTCTCGTCCTTCGTCTCGCCGGTGCCGGGGGCGGACTGCGGCGCGTCCGCGATCCGCACGCCGGGGGCGACGGGGCGCTTCTTCTTGGGCGAACCGATGGAGATGGAGAGCTTCGGCTTTGCCTTCGGTTGCTTGGTCTCTTCGGCCGGTGCGTCCTTGTCTTTCGCCTTGTCGCTCTTGGCGGAAGAGGATTTTTTCGCCGTCTTCTTGGCCGCCTGTTTCGTGCTCTTCCTGGCGGCGCTCTTCGCCTGGCTTCCGCCTGCCTTGCCGGTCGCCTTCTTGGTGGTCTTCTTCTTGGCGGCGGCCTTGGAAGCGCTCGTCTTGCTGCTCTTCTTGGCGGCGGTCTTCTTCGCTGTCTTTGCTGTCGCTTTCTTGGTGCTCTTCTTGGCGGCGGCCGTCTTGGCCTTCTTCGCGGTGGTCTTGCTCGTCTTCTTCTTGGCCATGTCGTTTCGGTCTCCTTGCCGGAGTCAGTCCAGGGCGCCGGGGTCGGAATAATCCTTCAGCAACAACTGTACCACGGCTTCGTCGATCAGAAACACGAGATCCTCGCCGCGCAACCGTGCGTAGCGGGCCTGGGTCTTCCCGAACGTCATGGGTGCGCCGACCTCGAAGTCCCGCGTGAGGATGCGCCTGCTCCCCTGCGCCATCGGCAGGGCGAATTCCACTACCACACGCATGGGGGCCGGGTCAAGGCCAAACTTGTCCAGTCCGTCGGCCACCGTCCCGACCCAGGCCAGCGCCCGCAGGTCGCCCAGCCCCTTGTGCGACAGCGGGCCCTTGTAGAGCGCCAGCGCATCGGCCGGCACCGTCTGCGGATCGGTCATCTGCCAGGCATCGCCCACGGTGCGCTGGTAGCCGTACTTCGTCCCGTCGCGCCAGACGATCAGCTTGCGTGCGTCCTGCAGGTCGAAGAAGGCGATCTGCCGCTGCCGGTGGGTGTACCAAGGCTGGCTCAGGAACTGGGCGTAGAGCTTGCCGACGGTGAAGACGCCGGGCCGGCCCGCCAGGCGCGCGTAGAACGCGTCCCCGTCCGCCGCCGCGCCGATGGAGAGGTCCATCGCCTCCCGCCCGTCGGGGCCGAGCGCCTGCACCCGCACCGCCGGCGGGTCGAGGCCGAGCGCGCCGCTGCCTACCGCCGCCGGGTCGACGAACTCCTGCACCGTAAGCTGCTGCAACAGCGGCAAGAGCACCCCGCCAATCCGCGACGACGCGGCCGCAAAGCGCTCCGGGGCCAGGCCCTGCCAACTCTCCCCCTCGCGCACGAAGCGGATGAGCCCGCCGGTGTGCTCGATGCGGATTTCGTGCACCGTCTCGACCCCGGCCAGCGGTTCCAGCCGCCGCTTGCGATAGCGGTCCGCCGGCGTCTGCCGGACGATCGCCAGGAGCTCGCCCGGCACGGCGAAGACGGGCGAGCGGCCCGCGGCCATCGCCACCGCCGGGTCGCCCGCGGACAGCGGCGGCGCCAGGCGCACGCTCCGGCCGCCGTCGGCGTCGATCAGCGTCACGCGCGCGGCGTCCTCGCCGAGGCCGAAGTCCTCGGGCGAACCGGTCTCCTGCGCCAGCACCGCGTCCGCCCGCAGTTCCGCGCACGCGCGCAGCAGCGTCTGCGTCCGGTCGCCGTCGGCGGGCCAGTTCACCGGCTCCTGCAAAAGCCACCCGTCCGACCCCCGCCGCAGCACGATGCGCCCGTCCGGGCCACCCTCGATCTCGATGCGCTGGACGTCGGTCATGCCGCCGGGAAAGAGGTCGGTCTCGCGGAAGGCTTCCGGCGGCTTCGCCAGAAACGCCGCCATGCCGCGGTCGAGGGTGAAGAGCAGGTCGGGCCGCTCCGCCGGCCGGACATAGACGCTCGCGCCGTCGGGGGTCGGCCCGCCGAACTGCAGCGTCACCGAGAGGTCGGCCCCCGCGATGGCCAGCGACGGCTGTTCCGGACCGAACGCGGGGGTGGCGGCCTCGCCGGGCCCCACCAGGCGCGCCTGCCCGTAGCTCACCAGCGCCAGCACCTGCTGGCGGAGGTGCTGGTCGGCGAGGTCGCGGAAGGGTTCGACAATCCGCCAGGCGTTGCCGTCCCGCCGGCAGACCACGCGCTGGCCGTCGGCGTCGGTGAGGGCGAATTCCAGCACCTCCCGCAGCGGGATCGGCACCAGCCGCCGGGCGCGGGCCGCTTCCCGGGCCGCGGCAGCGCGCCGCCCCGCGTCCCCCGCGTTGAGGGCCGTCACCAGCGCCGCCGCGCGCAGACAGAACAGAGCGGTTCGCCCCCCCATCGGCAGCCTCCCGCAATCCGCGCCCCGGTCCGGCCCCGTCCACCCCGCTCCCCCGCGTCCCCCGCCACCCCCGCCGCTCCCCCCGCACAGAGCGCCCCGCCCACCGCCCGCCC
>CAZKKD010000348.1:0-4778 GCA_964553265.1 uncultured Planctomycetales bacterium
GGGGCTTCTCCTTCTCCTGCCGGAAGGCCGGGTCATTGGCGGCGCGGACCCAGTCTTCCACCACGCGGGTCTGTTCGTCCGTCAGGGCCGGGTCGAATCCGGCCATGCGGCTCCCCAGCAGGTGGCGATTGAAGAGTGGTTTGAATGCATTGTCCATGCGGGAAAGGCTACAGACCATGCCATAGCGGTCAAGGAGAACCCCGAGCGATTGTGCGTCCCGGCATGACGCCTGGGATCCGCCGAACGGCGTGCCCGCAGGCCCTGCCTTCACGGGGGGCCGCGGCTGGCGGAGGCGCGGCGGTCAGTCGAACCACTCGTCCTCGGGGTCGAACGCGGGGACGGGCATGTTGACGATGCGCAGGTTCCCCATCGCGCGGTGGCGGCAGCCCGGCTCGATGAGCACCGCCGAGAGCGGACGCACCGAAACCAGCTCCCCGTCCAGCTCCAGGAAGCCCTCGCCCTCGAGGACCAGGTAGATCTCGGTCAGCTTCTTGTGATAGTGCGGACGGCTGTCCCGGCCGATGTCCACCAGGTGCAGCGTCGCCACCGGGTTGTCCGGCACCGCAAAGGCCCGCCGCGAGCGCCCGCACGGGCAGTCCACGGCGCTGATCTCGTCCAGTTGCGCCACCCGGTATCGCGCCACCGTGGTCTCCTTTCCGGCTCTTCCCGTTGCCCGTCGCGGCGCCCCGCCGGTCGGCGCCGGCCCCGCGCATTGGAGCGCCGCACCCCCGCGCTGTCAAGGCCTCCCGACCGGCCCCCAGGGCCATTCAGTTCTCCCTCTCCCTCTGGGAGAGGGCCGGGGTGAGGGCCCCGGACGGTGAAAAATCCCTCACCCTGACCCTCTCCCAGAGGGAGAGGGGACTTTTTCGAATCGGCGCCGCCAGGTCCAGAGTGAAATAGCAAGAACTGAATGACCCTGGACCGGCCCCGGAGCCATCCCGTTCCGACCGATGCAACCTGGACTGGGCGGTGACGGTTCGAACAGGGGGCCTCTCTCCCGCCGGGCGAGGGGCAGGGCGAGGGAACGTTCACAGTCCGGAGCTCTCGCCCCGGTCCTCTCCCCGGGGGAGAGGGAGGATCGAATGCCCCCGGGACCGGCCCGCCGGCCGCGGTCGGCTTGTCCCGTTTGGGACGAATGCCGCGGAAGCGAGGCAGGCAGGTTCAGGAAGAGCGCGGGCGTGATATGTCAGACGGGCAGCGCAATGCGGCCGGGCGCGACGCAGCGGTGTGTTGCATGGAGCGGAACGGTGATGCGTGGGGCGTATCGGTGACGCGGCGGGTTGCGGCGGTGCGGCGGTGTGCGCGGGGCGTCGGAGCCGCGTCCGACCCCGGTCCATGGGCGTGCCGCAGCGGTCATGGCGCGTGACGGAAACGGGTTCGCGGCGGGCGCCGGACCGGTGTGCAGAGCAGCGTCGCGGGGGCGTCCATGGCGGTGGCAGAGCGGTGGCGGGGGTGTCCGGGGGCGTCCGGGGGCGTTCCGGCGGGGGCGCGGGCGTGTCGCGGGACGGATCAGGACTGTCCGAGCAGCCAGTACACCGTGCCCGCCGCGCCCTGCGGCGCCACCGTCACCGACGCGCCGGCCGGGGCGATGACCGCGCCCGCGTCCTCGGCTTCCACGGCCTGCTCGCAGACGTCCGTGCAGCCGTCCAGACGCGCCAAGGCCTTGCCCTCACCGTCGATGCGGAAGAAGAGCGCCGCCTCCGTCGCGCCGTCGGCGGTCAGCTCCGGCGTCCACGGGCAGAACGGCGCCGCGTCCGGTCCGAATGCGGTCGCGCCCGCCACCAGCCCGGATCCGTCCACCGTCGGGCGGTAGAGCGCGCGCCGCCGGCACGCCGCTGCGCCGTCGCCGGGCGTTGCGTCGCCGATCTCGGCCGGGTCGAGCAGGCGGCTGTCGTTCTTGTACTTCGGTCCGCACTCCCGGCGGAGGACCAGCACCTCCGCCTCGGTCCGCGCCTTGACGGTGAAGAGGCCCGGTCCGCAGTAGATCGCGGTCGGCGCCGCGTCCGGGGCGGCTGCGGCATCGATCTCGCCGAGGTCGAAGCCCTGCCCCTTCACGTGCGCGCGCCCGGCCAGGAGGACCAGCACCGCCTCGCGTCGATTCAGCGTCTCACCAAAGCGATCCCCCGGCTCCAGCCGCGCCACACCGAAGGACAGGTGCGCCAGGCGACGGTCCGGAAGGCCGTACAGCTCGGTCATGCCGCGCTGCAGCGATTTCTGAATCAGGCAGCTCATGGTTGGCGGACCCCTTTCGGCGGCAGGTGCGAATGCTCGATCCGTAGGGGGGAGTGTAGGGGAAAACTTGGCCCGCGTCAAGGCCAGATTTTGCGAAATCGGCGTTTTGTTTGAATTACTGTTTTTGTGCCTCCTCAAGTCCCCTTTCCGGTTGGGGTTGAGACGCCTGCGCGAACGCAAAAAAATCATGCCGAATCGGGTGCGAGCGTCCCGTCGGCCAGTGCGATCTCCTGTCCGGCGGCGGTCTGGCGGAGGATGGCGAGGCGGCCGTCAAGGCGCCAGGGCGCGCCGTCGATCTCGACCACGGCGCCGTGGTCGCCCTTGGCGAAGACGATGTGGTCGGTGAAGGGCGTACCGGCCTCGTCGATGCCGCCGACGGTGAGGTGGTTCGGTTCGGACCGGACGGTGACGGGGCGGTCGTCGGGGCCGACCGGCTGGGCGATCCAGGCGTAGTCGCGTTCGCAGTCCTGTTCGCAGAGGAGGTAGCGCATGGGGCCGACCTGCCCCTCGGCGAGCGCGGGCGCGACGGGCTGGGCGAGGTGGAGGTGGAGGTCGACGCCGTCGTGGCCGGTGACGTGGATGCGGCTGCCGTCCTGCGCCATCGCATCCCCGAGAAAGTTGAGCCGGAGCTGGGACGGGTAGACGCTGAACTCGATCCGGTCCCAGACGAAGAGATACCGGTTCCGGGCGAAGACGAGGTGGCGGTAGTACTCGACGGGGGTGATGGGCTGGATGTTGCGCCAGAAGGCGTGGCGGACGAAGTTGGTGCGCAGATCCGCCACGGCGTAATCGAAGGCGTCGCCGAAGCGGATGAGCGGCTCGGGGCCGGCGCGTTCGACCGCGAGGCCGCTGTTGCTGTCGGGGCCGAAGGTGACGATGTTGTGGACCCAGCTGTTCCAGCCCATCACCTTTTCGCCGTCGGTGACGCCGGTCTCGCCGTGGTAGCCGTACTCGGGGATGAGCAGCGCCCCCCGGCTCTCCAGCATGACGTGCCCGTGCTCGTAGCCCCAGTGGTGCTGTTCGCGGCCGCTGCGGAAGAAGACGCAGGTCTCGCGCGGGGTGCCGACGTCGGCCCGCAGGAGCACGCCGACGTTGCGGAACTCGCGGGTGTGGAGGAGACCCGCCAGCGGCGGGGTGTCGGGATCGAGCCCGGCGATGTAGACGGCTTCGAGCTGCGGGAAGTGGTGCCCCCAGAGCGGCTGGCCGCACTCGTTCCAGGCGGCGAGGAGCTTGTCGGCGAGGGGCCGGTTGCAGCGGCGCACCTCCCAGCCGGCGTGGGCGATGAGGGCGGCGAGGGGCGAGGCCGCGCAGTTGTGCCCGGTGTCGCCGATGGCGGGCCAGAACCGCATCCGGTCGTCGGGGCCGACCGGGGGCTCCGACCGTCCGACCCTGCGCTCGGGCGTGGGCGTCCGCGGGGAGCCGAGGTAGTCGACGAGGGTTTCCATCGCGGCCTGGAAGCGTTCGTCGGCGTAGAAGTCGCGCACGCCGTGGCGCTGCAGCACGCTGGCGAGGGCGAGCATGTTGTGGAAGAGGTGGACGAAGTAGCCGATCGATTCGCAGTAGACCCCGCCGGGGTAGAAGTGGAAGTCGAGCTGATCGTCCATCTGGTCGGCGGCCTCTTCCATCCATTCCTCTGCCTGCGGGTGGCGGCGGAAGACGGCGCCGAAGAGACCGAGGTTGACGTAGACGTCGGTCTGGAAGTTGGCGGTGCCGAAGAGATCGCTGTAGTGCTCCTCCACCGCCCAGTTGCGCACCGCGTGCGGGTGGTCGGGCGGGAGATAGTTGTGGTGGCTGGGGAAGAGGGCATCCTCGCGGGTGGCGTGGGCGAAGAAGAGCATGAGGCGGGCCAGGCGGCGGAGCGCATCGTCGGCGAGCGCGCCGGTTGCGACCGCGGCTTCGAGGTAGACGGCGTTGGGACCGAGGGCGCGGTTGGCCACCGCGGAAGCGGAGTCGTGGAGGAAGCCGGTGTTGAGGAAGAGGGCGGCCTTGCGCTCGGTATACGCCTGGAGGGCCTCCGCGAGGGGGACCCCGGCGCTGTGGTCGTCCCGCAGGAGAATGCGCAGGTAGAGCTGGGTGGGCGATTCGCCGTCGAGCGCCTTGCCGAGGCGTTCGGCGAGGGCGGGGTGGACCGCCTCGCGCCGCGCGGCCCACTCGTCGTCGGTGAGCATCGTGCCGGGGAAGTCCTCCGGCGTGGGCGCGCCGGCGTCGAGTTCGAGCCGGCGGATCCAGTCGAGGGGGATGTCGTTCCACTTGCGGTGGTGGATGCTGAAGCGGCTGGTGGTGGCCTCCCGGTCGCCGAGGCGGTAGCGGTGCGGCGTGAAGACCTCTTCGCGCGGGATGACGAAGAGGAGCCAGCTCCGCCGGCCGCGCCGGAGGCCGGCCTCGACGAAGACGCGGCGCCCCTCGTCGCTGCGGAAACGCGGCGCAACGTCGAGGGGGTACTCCCAGTCCCAGGGGCGGTGGCCCATGAAGAGGACGGCGTCGTCGTGGGGCTCGATCTCGGTGGCGCCGATGCCGTGGAAGCTGCCCTGCGGGCGGTCGGACCG
>CAZKKD010000349.1:0-4774 GCA_964553265.1 uncultured Planctomycetales bacterium
GCGGCCGCGCGGGTGATGGGGGTGGGTGCGTTCGCGCCCTCCCGGGCCAGGGGGGGGGGGTCGTGGTCGGGGGAGTCGAGGATGCGGTGGTGCATGTCGTGCTGCAGGAGGACGTAGTGCATCTCCAGGGGCTGGGGGGTGAAGGTGGCCAGCCCGACCAGTTCGCCGGCCTGGCGGCGGAGGTCGCGGAAGTGCGCGACGATGTCGTCCCGCGCCTCCCGCAGCGCGCGCAGGTAGCTGATGAGCTTCGGGTAGTCCTCCTCCCCGGCGAGGGCCATCCGGGTCCGCGCGGACTTTCCTCCCCGGCGGATGACCGCTTCGACGAAGAGATCCCCGTCCGGCGCGGGAATGGTCTTGCGCAGGCGCGTCTCCTCCGCATCGTGCGCGACGCGCTCCACCGTCCACCCGAGCGGATGCTCCGGGGGAAGGTAATCGGCCTCGCCACGGATGATGTGGGCCTCCACGCCGATCGAGGCGCAGGTCGCCACCCACTCGGGAATGGTCACGTCGATCTCGCGATCGCGTCCGTTGAGGAAGCCGATGTTGTCGGCGAGCTCGGGCATGACGATCCGGCCGGGTGCGCCCTCCAGGATGGCGCGGACTTCGTGGCGATCTTTCGATGTGCGTTTCGGCATGGCGGGGTCTCCCGGTGCGGACGCGGATTGCGCGGGGGCGCGCCGCGTCGGCGTTTCCTGTTCGGGTCCGTGGCGGAGGCGTTCCCCGTCAGAAGGGGAGGTCCGCGTCGTCGTCGGGGTGCTCCTGTACCTCGTCCTCGGGGGGGAAGGGGTCGACGTCATCGACGTCGAGGTCCCAGCCGTCGTCCAGATCGTCAAAGGTCCGCCGGCGGTTCTGCCCCGCGCCGAGGACGCGCCGCTGTCCCTGCCCCACCGGCCCGCGCCGCCCGCCATAGAAGCCCCGGGGCGCCATCCGCGGCGCCGTGCCGGGCGGGGCCGACCCCGGCATGGCGGCGGAGGGGGCGATCTCGTCGATGGCCTCGGCCGGCAGGTCGGCGAGGAAGGGGCTCGGCGGCGAGATGCTCACCTGCCCCCACTGCAGCCGCTGCGCCGCGCAGGAGAGCGAGAGGGTGCGCTCGGCCCGGGTCATCGCCACGTAGAGCAGGCGCCGCTCCTCCTCGATCTCGTGGTCGCTCTCCATGCTGCTGCGGTGCGGCAGCATGCCCTCCTCGAGTCCGACGACGAAGACGACCGGGAACTCCAGCCCCTTCGCCGCGTGGATGGTCATCAGCGTGACGCGGTCGGTGTCGTCGTTCCACTCGTCGACGTCGGCCACCAGCGCCACCTCCTCCAGGAAGGCGGCCAGGTCGCCGTCGGGATGGAGCTGGTCGTACTCGGCGGCGCGGTTGACGAAGGCCTCGATGTTCTCGGAGCGCTCGTCGGAGCGGGGGTCGTCGAGGTCCTTGTAGTGGGTCTTGAGCCCCGAACGGTCCAGCACCTGCTCGACGAGCGCCTGCACGGGCGCGCGCGGCAGCGCCTGCAGGCCGGCGCAGAGATCGCGCAGCTGTTTCAACTTGCCGGTGACGCGGCCGGGATACGCCTCCGCGAAGTCGGACCGGGCGAGGAACTCCATCATCCCCTGCCCGACGCCGGCGGCGGTGGCCTCGATCCGGTCGAGCGTCTTCACCCCCACCCCCTTCGGCGGGGTGCCCACCATGCGGCGGAAGGCGATGGCGTCGCGCGGATTCTGCATCGCCTTGAGGTAGGCCAGCAGGTCCTTGATCTCCTTGCGTTCGTAGAAGCGCAAGCCTCCCACGATGCCGTAGTTCAGTGTCTCGCGCATGAAGACCTCTTCGAACGGGCGCGACTGCGCGTTGGTGCGGTAGAAGATGGCAATCTCGCCCAGGCGCCGCCCCTCGCGTTCCAGGCGGCGGATCTCGCTTGCGATCCACTGCGCCTCCCAGCGGTCGTCGGGCAGGTGCGCCAGGCGCACCGGGTCGCCGCCTTCGGTGCGGGTGAAGAGCGCCTTCTCGTAGCGGTGTTGGTTGTGGGCGATGAGGTGGTTGGAGACGTCGAGGATGCTGGCGGTGGAGCGGTAGTTCTCCTGCAAGAGCACCACGCGCGTGCCGGGATAGTCGTTTTCGAAGTCCATGATGTTGCGGTAGTTCGCCCCGCGCCAGCTGTAGATCGACTGGTCCGGGTCGCCGGTGGCGTGGATGTTCTTCGACCCGCCCGCGAGCGCCTTCAGAAGCAGGTACTGCACGCGGTTGGTGTCCTGGTATTCGTCCACGAGCACGTAGCGGTAGCGCTCGCGGTAGGCCTCCAGGAGCGCCTTGTCGTGGGCGAGGAGCTGCAGCGTCAGCCACAGGAGATCGTCGAAGTCGACCGCGTTCGCGTCCCGCAGCATGGTCTCGTAGCGTTCGTAGACCTGCGCGGCCACCTCCTGGCGCGGGCCGCGCGCATCGGCGCGGGCTTCGTCGGGGAGGACCATGTCGGTCTTGCAACGGCTGATGAGGCCGAGAATGCTGCGCGGGTTGAACCGCTTCGGGTCCAGCTCCAGCTCTTTCAGGCAGTGCTTCACCAGCGCCTGCTGGTCGTCGCTGTCGTAGATGGTGAAGCGCTTGTCCCGGCCGCAGGGGAGGTGATCGATGTCGAAGCGCAGCCAGCGCGCGCAGGCGGAGTGGAAGGTGGTGATGAGCGTCCTGGCCGGGCCGACCAGGTCCTCGACGCGCGCGGCCATCTCGCCGGCGGCCTTGTTGGTGAAGGTGAGCGCCAGGAGGTTCCACGGCCGCACGCCCTGGGCGATGAGCCAGGCAATCCGGCGCGTCACCACCCGGGTCTTGCCCGAGCCCGCGCCGGCGATCACCAGCATCGGCCCGTCCACGTGGGTCACCGCTTCGCGCTGCGGGTCGGTCAGTCCGTCGAGAATGTCGGGCATGGCGCCATCCGTTGTCTGTCGGGTGCGAGGGGCATGATGGGACGAGACGCCGCCGTCAGCGGCCGGCGATGACGAGGAGGTAAACGAGCACTGCGGCGAGCGCGAGCAGCACCCACTTGATGTCGATCTCCCGGTTTGCTTTTGCCTTCGGCCGCTCCGGCGGGAGGAGCCGGCGCACCATGCCGCCAAGATCGTGATCCCCGGCCGCGAAGCCGAGCCGCACCTGCCCCTGGTCGATGCCGAGGACCCGCCCGACGAAGCGGAGGGAGCGCATCTTCACCGGCGCCCAGGCCGGCGGATGGACGCGCAGGTCCAGCACCGCGTCCCAGGGCGGCACGCGCGGGGTCTGCCCCTTCGGCGCGGTGGGGATGGCGATGGCCTCGTGCCGGCCGACCGCGCGCAGCTCGAAGCGGTAGTCCTCGCCTTCCGGCGCCGTGCCCTCGCAGGCCAGCGGTTCGCGCAGCGGACGCGGTGCGTCCATCTCCTCCGAGGTGGCGACGCGGTGGCGCCCGCTCGCCACCCGTTCGGGGATGAGCAGATGCGCCCGCAGGCGGTCGAGAACGAAGCGGTCGATGCGGTCGGCGGTCGCGTCGGAGAGCTCGCCGAAGCGGAGGCCGACCACGGCGCAGGCGTTGTCGCTGTTCTGGGCCCACATCACCTCGGCCGGGAGGGTGACCGCCTGGG
This sequence comes from uncultured Planctomycetales bacterium, assembly GCA_964553265.1. Lineage (GTDB taxonomy): Bacteria > Planctomycetota > SZUA-567 > SZUA-567 > JAFGNG01 > CAZKKD01. The sequence goes on from CAZKKD010000349.1 coordinate 3,577, forward strand.
CCACCAGCCGCATGCGCAGTTCGCAGAGGATGCCGGGCTCGAACTCGAACCTTGGCGGCAGGGCTGCCCGCGGGACCACCAGCCGGCAGCCGGTGAGGCTGAGGTCCACCAGCTGGACCGTAAGGACCACGGCTTCCTCTTCGCCGCCGACCTGGATCACGCCTTCCCGCGCCGCGACGACGCGCGGCACCCGGCGCTTTTCGCCGCCGTCGGCCGGGGCCGGTTCGTCGGGCAACAGCGGCGGGATTGCGTCGGAATCGGCGAAGGCCGTGGTCACGGTGCGGACTCCTGTCCGGAGGGCGACGGCCACGGAGCCCGCAGGCGGCGGCGCGCCGGTTCCAAGGGCAGCTTGTCCTTAGCGATCTTGAGCTTAGGGGAGGTAGGCTGCGGTGGCAAACGTGTTCCGCGGACTGTGCCGTCTCCGGCGCAAGCGCCTGCCAGTCCGCTCCGTCGTACACGCGCACCACCACCGAGCCGCCGGTCAGGCGAATCGCGCCCACGCGGTCGCGGTCGGCAAACGGCGCCGGCGGTTCCATCCCCAGCCGCACCCCGGCCAGGACCGGTCCCGTACAGCAGACCCGGGGGCTGTAGTCCGCGCGCGCGAGCCGGAGCGCTCCCTCGGCCAGCCGCAGGTTGTCCGGCCAGGAGCGGTCGCGGAGGTGGAGGACCGCCAGGTCGAGCGGGGGCAGGTCCAGGGCCTCGGCCGACCAGACCAGCGCCCGCGCGTACTCGTACTCTCCGCAGAGCACCGCCAGGTCGCCCACCCGCAGCACCCAGCCGGCCAGCACCCCGTTCCAGCGATGCCAGACGGGGATGAGCTCCACCTCCCGCATCCCCGGCAGCGGACCGCCGGTCCAGGCGTTGTCGGCAGCGCCTTCCGCGGCGTCCGGTCGGCGGCGGGGGAGCGTTCGCTCGGCGAAACCATTCGCATCTGCGCCGTACTGTTCGCGCAGGAGCCTCGGCGGCGGCTGGTCATCGTCAAAGGGATGCGGCACGCGCACCACCGTCACCAGGCGCGCGCGGTGGGCGCCGCGGAGATAGTCGACCGCGTCCATCCCGCCCCGCGGCAGGTGCCCCACCACCGCCGCGCGGCCGTCGGCAAGCTCCGCCGCGGCGCACTCGCCCGGTCCCGCCGGGAGGACCATGACCCGGTCGGCCGGCGGCGCCGGGGCCGGCCGCATGGTGACGAAGAGTCCGA
>CAZKKD010000350.1:0-4745 GCA_964553265.1 uncultured Planctomycetales bacterium
AGAGCGCATCCGGAACGCGGGGACTGTCGGGATGGTCCTTCAGGAACCGGACGTACTCTTCGGCGGCTTCCTTCCACAACCGGCGCGCGTAGAGGCCGGTGGCGAAGGCGTACTGCTGCGCGGCGGGGCTGAAGTCACCGGCAGGCTCCGCCGCACCGTCCGCGGGGGCGTCCGCCGCGGGAGCCACGCCACCGTCGGCGGGAAGGGGGGCGATGTCGGGTCCCTCGCCCGCGACCAGTGCCGCCGGCAGGGCCAGAAGCAGCACGGCGGCGAACCGGCCGATCCGGACGCCGCTCCGTTCCGGGCCGCGGCGGGGTCGGGAGCGCAGGCGCTCAGCGCACCGGGCCATGGCGCTCCTCCAGGCGTGCGCGGAAGAAGATGTTGGTCACGTCGGCCTTCTGGCAGACGTCCATGACGCGGATGACATAGCCGTGGGGACAGTTTTCGTCGGCGCGGATGATGACGTCCGGTGCGCCGCCGAACTGGGCGAGCCGCTGGAGGCGACGCTGGAGCTCGTCGTACTGCATCGCCTGCCGGTTGACGATGAGGTCCCCCTCGGGGCCGAGGTTGACCACCACCTCGTTGCGGCGGCTCGACTGCTCGGTGGCGGTCTCGGCGCGGGGGAGCTGGATGCCCATCTCGCGCTCGATCTGCGCCATCGAATAGCTGACGATGAAGAAGACGAGCAGCAGGAAGACGATGTCGATCATCGGCGCGATCTGGAATTCCTGCTGGCCGTCGTCGGGGCCCTGGAAGTTCACTTCGTTTCCCTCAGGCAGGCGATGACGTTTTCGGCGGCGAGCTCGAGCTCGTCGCTGATCCGGTTGACCCGGCCGATGGCGTAGTAGTAACACCCCATGGCCGGAATGCCGACGATGAGGCCGCTGGCGGTGGTGATGAGCGCCTGGCCGATGGCGGCGGTCAGCATCTTCTGCTTCAGGCTGACGTCGAGCTCGGCGCCGAAGGACTGGAACGCGGTGACCATGCCGAGCACGGTGCCGAGGAGCCCGATCATCGGGCTGAGGACGCCGATGTTGGCGAGGTAGGTGGCCTGCTGCCGGAGGGCGCTGACCGCGCGCCGGCCCGCCCCCTCGGTGACCTGGTGCAGGCGCTCGACCGGGTGGTCGTGGAGCTTGAGCGCCGGCAGCACCACCCGCCCGAGAAGCGAACGGCTGGCGCTGGCGCGCTGGCAGCCGCGCTCGATGTCGCCGGAGGCGATGTCGTCGAGAAGCTCCTGCAACAGGCGCGACGGCACCGTCAACTTGCGGCGGGTGATGAGGAGCATGTGGATGAAGAGGAAGATGGCCAGGAACGCCAGCACGGCGAGGACAATGTTGATCTCCTTGCCGTAGCTGAGGAGCTCCCAGTACGACATCGCGCGGCTGGCGCCCGCCGGCGCGGCCGCCTCGGCCGCCAGGGCCGGGCGCGAGAGGGCGCCGCCGACAAGGACGGCAAACAGCGGAATGCGGGCGGTGGCGTTCGGCATCGGTCGGGTCTCCCCCCTTGGCAGATGGTGTCCGGAATCGGGCTCCGCCCCTCGACCGGACGCAACGGTCCGGACCGGCAGCAAACGCCCGGCCGGCCAGTCTATCCGGGTGGGGTTGGAAGTCAACCCCGGAATTGCCCCGGCGCACCGGGCCGGGACTGTCCGCCGCCGTCGCAACCCGCGCCCGGCAAGCGTCTTGACGCCGGAAAGCGGTTCGTGTAGAACGCGGTCCGACCCCGGATCGCCGACGCGGTGCGCCTCCGGGAGTTCGGGGGGCCACCCATGGGCAGACAGCCGGACCGAACACGACGGCAGATCCCCTGCCCGTCCTGCCGCTCGCCCGTGCCCGTCCCGCCCGGGGCCGCCGGCAAGGCCGGCCGCTGCCCCACCTGCGAGGCGCGCGTCACCTTTCCGGCCGACCCCGGCGACGCGAAGCCCGTCCCCAAAGCCGCCGCGAAGGTGGCGGTGCGCTGCGGCGCCTGCGGGACGAAGCTCTCGGTCGACGCCAAATTCGCCGGCAAGCGCGTCAAGTGCCCCAAGTGCAGCAAGCCGGTCGCGATCCCCGACAACCGGGCGGCGCCTCCCCCCTCCGCGGCCGACGACGGGGGCGACCTCACGCTGGAAGACGCACCCGACGAGGCCGCCCCCGAGAAGGTCGACCGCCGCGCCTACAACGCCTGGGCCGAACTCCAGAAAGAGAAGGAAGACAGCTACTGGGTCGCGACGCTGCGGGCGTTCCTGTATCCGTTCCAGGCGCTCGGGGTGGTCATCTTCTTCGTCCTGGGGATTCCACTGGCGGTGGCGCTCCTGCGGGCGGGCGCGGACCATCTGCTGCGGACCTTTCCCACGACCGAGTTGGGCGCCGGCAACCCGGTGGCGACGGCGATCGTGGTGGTGAGCCTGCTGGTCTTCGCGGCGGCGGCGGGACTGGTGGCGAGCTTCCTCTTTGCGATCGTGCGGATCAGCGCGGTGGGATCGAAGACGGTGCCGGTCATCCAGGGCGCGCACCACCGGCTGAACCTGGGCGCGTTCGGCGCGTGGATGGCGGTCTACTTCGGGCCGGGCATCCTGCTCGGAATGCACAGCGCGGAGCCGGGCGCGCTCTGGACGCCGAGCATCCCGGCGGTGGCGGTGCTGCTGCTCCTGGGGCTGCTGGCGCCGATGGGGCTCCTCATGGGGGCGATGCACGGCGGGACGTGGGCGCTCCGGTTTCCGACGCTGTTTCAGGCGCTGGGACGGCTCTTCGGGCCGTATGCGTATCTGCTTCTTCTCTGGGGCGTGGCGACCGCGCTCTTCTGCGGGGCGGGCTGGTGGCTGGACGGCGTCGCCGCCGCGCGCATGACCGGGGAGGAACCGGACTACATCACCGGGACGGTGCTGCGGCTGGCGAGCGGGTGCTTCTTCGTCTTTCCGGCGGTGGCGCTGGCGCGGATGCTGGGGATCTTCGCCTGCTACCACCGGGATCGGCTGCCGTTCAAGCTGCAGGGCGAGGAGACCGGGCGCGGATCGCTGGTGAACGAGGCGGTGCTGCTGGCGGCGCTGGTGCTGGTCTTCTTTCCGCTCAACCGCTTCGCCGAGGTCGAGGCGGTGCGCTGGGGCGTGATGGAGCGCTGCAACAGGAACCTGGAGGACATCGTCCGGCAATCCTACACCGGCCGGGGCTACGACTGGCCGCGCAACGAAGAGGAGCTCAAGAAGCGGTTCCCCAAGCGATCGGTCTGCCCGCTCAACCCGGACGAGCCGATCGGGTACGAGGTGTTCGAGGTCCGGGGCCACGGCGGCGAACCGGACGGCGCCTTCGTCATCATCGCGGACAAGGCGGGCAACCACCCGGACGGGTCGCGGAACATCCTGACCTACGGGGGCAAGGTGGCGAAGGGGGTGAGCGCCTCGGCGTTCGAACGCATCATGGAACTCCAGCAGGAGGTGCTCAAGAACCCCGACAACCCCGAAAACGGCAACAAGCTGCGGGAGATGCGCTTCCTGCGGGGATTCTGAACGAAGACGCAACACCGGCACGGGCCGGTGCGGTGCGCGCGGACGCTGCGGCGGCGCGCGGCCTGTTTGGCAGACCATGGGCAGCAGAGACGAACACAGGGGCAACGAAAGGAACCGGAAGATGGCCAAGGGCAAGGAACCGCAACTGACGGCGCAGCTCTACACGCTGCGGGATCACCTCAAGGAACCGAAGCAGATCGCGCGCACCCTGAAGCGCGTGCGGAAGATCGGCTACCGGAATGTGCAGCTCTCCGGCATCGGCCCGATCGATCCGCTGGAGCTGCGCAAGATCCTGAAAGACGCCGGCGTGAAGGCGGTGGGCCACCACACCAACATGGGCCAGTTGCGCGACGACCTGGTGGGGCTGATCGACGAGCTCCACGTCTACGGGTGCGAGTATACCGCCGTCGCCTTTCTCCCCGAAGAGGAGCGCAAGACCGGCGCGGCCTGGAAGCAGCGCGCCAAGGAGATGACGAAGTTCGGCAAGGAACTCGCCAAGGAAGGCATCACCCTCCAGTACCACCACCACTCCTTCGAATTCATGCGCTTCAAGGTGGGCAAGACCACCAAGACAGGCCTGGAGATCCTCTACACCGAGAGCGACCCGAAGGCGCTGCAGGCCGAGATCGACACCTTCTGGGTGGCGCACGGCGGCGGCGAACCGTCGGCGTGGTGCGAAGCGATGAAGGGCCGGCTCGACCAGGTGCACCTGAAGGACGGCACGGTTCACCCGGACGGAAAGTTCTGGTTCACCGAGGTGGGCGAAGGCAACCTGAACTGGCCCGGCATCCTCAAGGCCTGCCAGAAAGCCAAAACGAAGCACTACATCGTCGAACAGGACGCCAACTGGGTCGGGAACAACCCGTTCAAGTCGCTGGAGGTGGCCTACAACAACCTCCGCAAGCTGGGACTGCGCTGACCGGCAGCCGCCCGCGGCGTTGACGAACCCTGCACCGTCCCGGCGCCGTCGCGACCACGCGGCGGCGCCGGGCATGTTCCGGGAGGGCAACGCGATGGTCGCACGTTCCTGCTGCGCCGCACTGGGCGTGCTCGTTGCCGCCGCGGTCTTCTGTGCCGGCGGCGGGTGCACCACCGATCCCGACCGGGTCCCCCTCCGCTTCCCCGCGGAGGCCGCCAGCAGGTGGCAGGACTATGCCCGCCCCGGCGAACTGACCCCCCTCCCCGAAGGAACGGCCTCGATCTACGCCGTCCCGTGGCGCGCCCGGCCGCGCACCGCGTCGGCGTACCGTGCGCTCCGCGG
>CAZKKD010000351.1:0-4721 GCA_964553265.1 uncultured Planctomycetales bacterium
TGGCCTCACTCCCCTGTTTTGCGTGCCACTTGTTCCCATCGTCGCTTTCCACAAACGGCGTGTAGACGACGGGGACCCCCTGTTCCTTCAACCACTGCAGATTCGCGGCCATGCGGTCAAGCTGCTGATGGAACGCTGCCTTGACAGCATTCTGGCCCGGGGCCAGGATTTCGGCAATGTCACAGGGATCATTCCACCGGCCGCCCGACGGGTTGGCGAAGAAGCTGTAGATGCCAGGGATCATTCCCCGCTCCCAGACCTTCCGGACGCTCTCGTTCCATGTTGCATCGGAGAACGGGTTGTTGAAAAAATCATAGGTGATGCAGGCATAGCGCGGGAGCCGGCCCGAGTGGTCCCCCACCTTCCTGACCCAGTTGCTGGCGTGGTCAATGTCCGGGTTCTCCCGGTGAACCCAGGTGGCGACCTGCCCGAACAGATGGGAGCCGTGCCCCCGGGCCTTGAGGAAGGCCAGCACGCCTGCCCTTGCCTTTGCTGCGTCGGCGCCAGCCTCCATCACGCCGTCTCCCTCCCGAGACCGTGCTGTCGGCACCCGGCTCTGCCGCATCCAATCAGGCGCCCCCGACAGAGCGCCCACCCGGCCAGATCCACCCCCTGCACCGCGGCCGCGACCGCAGAATCGACCCGCCCCCGGCTCACCGGCGCCGTCCCTGCTGCAAACGCGGAAGGGAGGCTCTGGGTTCGACTGTACCGATTCGTTCCAAATCCGTCAACGTCTTTTCGGCGCACTCTGTATGGCAAACGGTGTAGGCACAGCCCCGCCCTCCAGGCGTCCGGCCCCGTCAGCCGTCCGTGTCCGGCATCTGCCGGATCCGGTGCACCAGTTCGATGCTCGGGCGCGCCGCGTCGGGTCCGTAGCCGCCCCCGGCAAGGCTGGCATGGTGGACGCGGATGTGGAGATCGGGGAAGCCGCCGCTCAACTCCAGCTCGTCGCCGGCGATGCGGATGCAGCGGTAGGTGGGCTGCCCCTTGTCCCGCGCTTCGGCGGGGAGATCGTTGCGGTCGATGGAGAGGAACCACTTGACCGAGGCGCGGGCCAGCTCCAGGCGGCCGCCGATGCGCTGCTTGCCCTTCACCTCGATCCGGCAGTCCTCCACCGGGCCGAAGATCCACATGAGCATGTCGAAGAAATGGATGCCGATGTTGGTGGCGAGTCCGCCGGACTTCGGCTCGTCGCCCTTCCAGCTGAAGAGATACCAGCTTCCCCGGGAGGTGATGTAGGTGAGGTCCACCTCGTACTTCTCGTTCGCCGGGCCGGCGTCGATACGCTCCTTGAGCGCCATGACCGCCGGGTGGAGCCGCAACTGCAGCACAGTGCGGATGCGCTGGCCGGATTCGGCTTCGAGTTCGGTCAGGGCGTCGCAGTTCCAGGGATTGAGCACCAGCGGCTTTTCGCAGATGGCGTCCGCGCCCGCCCGCAGCGCGAACCGGATATGCGCGTCGTGCAGGAAGTTGGGCGAGCAGATGGAAATGTAGTCCACCTGATGGCCCTCTCCCTCGCGCCGCAGGCGCTCGATGTGACGGTCGAAGCGTTCAAACTCGCGGAAGTAGTCGCAATCCGGGAAGTAGCTGTCGAGCAGCCCCACGCTGTCGTGCGGATCCATGGCCGCGACAAGCCGGTTGCCCGTATCCTGGATCGCCTTGAGGTGACGCGGCGCAATGTAACCCGCCACGCCGGTCATGGCGAAGTTGCGAACCGCCTTCTCTTCTGCCCCCATGTTTCCTGCCTTTCCACCAATGGTCGTCTGCAGCATGCCATGGCCGGCGGGGCGACACCCCCGGGCGCCGCTCCGCCGTCCGGGCGCCCGCCCCAGGTGAAGCCGTCAAGCCGTGTATTGCGTTCCGGCGGCGATCTCGCGCGCCGTCTCCTGCCCGGCGAGCGTGGTCACGATAGCCAGTGCGAAATCGAATGCCGTGCCCGGCCCTCGACTGGTGATGATGTTGCCGTCCACGACAACCCGCTCCGCCACGTGCGTAGCGCTCTCCGGGAAGTGCTCTTCGAAGCCCGGATAGCAGGTGGCCTGCCGCCCGTCCAGCAACCCGAACGGAGCGAGCGCCATCCCGGGCGCAGCACAGAGGGCGGCCACGACCCGGCCCGCTTCCGCATGCCGCCGGCAGAGATCACGCACCGCATCGGTGGCGCCGAGGGTCTTGGCTCCGGGCATGCCGCCGGGCAGGATCACCGCATCGGCGAGTCCATCGCCCAGATCCGCGAGCAGACAATCGGCAACGACGCGGACCCCGTGGTTGCTGGTCGCTTCGCGCTCCCCGACGCCCACCATCGACACCTCCACGCCGGCACGCCGCAGCAGATCGACAGGCGTCACTGCCTCGACCTCCTCAAACCCATCAGCGAGAAGGAGATATGCCGTTTTGTTCATCCCGGTTCCTCCCTGAAATCCTCCGTAGACCGCGCGGATCCGAGCTTCCGGGCGCTTTTTACACCCGCTCTCATGGTCTTCGTAACCGGTGCGCTGCCGGGCACATTGTAGAGAATCCGAACGGTTTTCGAAAGAAAAACCCGATGGAGGGGCAACCTTCTGTCGGGCAGAGCATTTCGACAGTCGATTTCCGGGCGGACGTGTCGTGCCAAGCGTCTGGCCGGTCCCGGGATAGGGAATGCGGGGTTTCTTGCGCAGTCTGTTGACACGTTGCAGCGGATAGCGTACGATTGCCTTGGTCACCAACGCTTTCCGCAAGCTGTGCGCCAGAGTGTTCTGAACCGCTTTTGCCTGTTCGGCGAAAGCGGGAACGCGGTACCGAAGCGGGGAGTTGGGGCATGCCGGGCCTGGACATTGCAACCCAAACGGACGGGGACTGCGCAGTCGTCGCCCTCACCGGGCACCTGGACGCGGACACGGCGCACCAGTTCCGCGACGCGCTGCAGGAACTCACCCGCGCGCAGGCGCGCACGGTCATCGTGGACAATTCGGGGCTCGATTACCTGAGCAGCCAGGGAGTGACCGCCCTTGTGGAGTACGCTGTCGAGCTGCGCAAAGACGGCGGCGACCTGGTCATCTGCGCCGTCTCCGGCAGTCCGCTCATCGTCCTGGAACACCTGAGCCTGGACCGCTATTTCCGCATCTTTTCCACGTGCGACGAAGCGCGCACCGCGGTGATCCGCGACGCCTGAGCCTCAGGAGCCGGGGCGGAAGCGCGCCGCCTCCCGGGATTCCTTCAGCTTCTCCACCACGGCCCGCTTGAGGCCGGGATTCACGTCATACCCCAGCTGTTCAAGCTGCGCGATGTCCTGGTAGGCCTCCTGGTAGCGACCGGCGAGGTTGTAGGCAATCGCCCGGCCGAGACGCGCCTTGTCGAAGCGGGCATCAAGCTCGAGCGTGCGGCTGAACTTGGCCACGGCGTCGGCCATCTTTCCCTGCTTCAGGTAGAGGTTACCGAGCTCGTAGTAGACGCGCGGCGTGTTCGGCGCGAGACGCTGCACCTCCATGTACTCGGCCACGGCCTGGGTGTACTCCTTGCGCTGCCGGTGCACGTCGCCGATGTTGGCGTGGATGCTGGCGAGAACCGTGACGTTGCCCGGCTCGATGGCCTCGGTCAGCGCGAGCGCATGCTCATAGGCGGTCAGGGCGGCGCCGAACTTGCCGGTCTCGTAATAGGCGCGTCCGAGATTGTTGATGGCGTCGATGTAGTCGGGCGCCTGGCGGATGGCGAGCTGGAAGCGTTCGATCGCGATTTCATAGTCGCCGTTGCTGAAAGCTTCCATGCCGAGCTGGTTGTGCATGTTGGCGCCGATGAGGCGGTTTTCCTCTTCCTGCGACAGCTTTCCGCCGTGGACGGAACGGTCGTAGATGCCGCCGGTCAGGTTCGGGCCGCTCTGCCCTTCGGCCTGTTTCGGGCGCGAACCGCCGCCGCCGGACCCCGAGAACGGGTTTGGCATCTCGCACCCCGTCACCAGCACACACGCCAGAATGCCCACGCCGATCAACATTCGCATGCCATTTTCCCCCAAAACGTTACCGCTTCCACTTTTCACTGTCCCCCCGAAAGAGCGACACGAAGCCGGTCGCAGGGAGACTTCCTGGCCATCTGGTTTATCGGCCATGATCCGGTTTCCGTTGAATCTTTTTGCCGACAGGCCGGCCGGCCCGAATCACAAAGTTCGAATCATTCGCCTAACGCATTTCTAACGCCCAAATCACATAGCGATCCCGTACACTGGAAGGAGCAAGATCGGGTAGTCGGGCTGACACCGATAAGCAGTTGTGTTGCGGGCAGTTGCACGAACGAGTTCCTGCTGCGCCGACTTGTCTAGACGTCCCTGGGGCACCGGTGTGCACCCGCACAGGTGTTCTGCCTCTCCGGGCACGGGAAAGGGGTTCTGTTTGAAGATCCGGACCAAGCTGCTGGCCCTGTTTCTGCTGGCGGGCATTGTGCCGCTCGTCTTTGTCGGTGGCGCCGCGCTCCTCAGCGGCAGCGGCGCGCTCTGCGCGCAGGCCGGCAGCAAGCTCGATGCGGTGCGGAGCATCAAGCAGGCCGAGGTCGACGCCTACTTCAGCAAGGTCCGCAAGGACATGAACGCCCTGATCGAGATGGTGTCGGTCCTCCGCCGGGAAGCCTTCACCAAGCTCGAAGCGGTGCAGGAGCTGAAGCAGGCGCAGATCGAAGATTACTACGGCCGTATCCAGAAGGATCTGCGCCTGCTCTCCAAAGCGCCGCTCATGACGCCGCCGGGGAATGACTTC
>CAZKKD010000352.1:0-2671 GCA_964553265.1 uncultured Planctomycetales bacterium
CCCCACCCCGCAGGCAGCCCGCCCGGCACAGACAAGGTACGGCAAACGAAAAACACGACGCGAAGACAAAACAGCACGCAAAACAACCACGCTAAACGAAGCCAAAAAACGGCGCGCCAGGCAATTGGATCGCCCGCGCCCTCGCGGGCGCATCAGCCTTCGCGGCTTCTTCCTTCTCCCTCCACCCACTCCCGCCAGAGCCACGGCCACTCGTCCGGACGCGATGCAAGGCCGGCGCGCACGGGGGGTTCGCCAATGCAGCGCTTCACTCCACCCGCAGCACGGCGAAGCGGCGCTTGCCGCTCTTGAGCACCTGGCCGGTGACGGGAGCGACCCGCCCCTTCGGGTCGGCCATCTTCTCGCCGTCGAGGCTCACCGCGCCGCCCTGCACCAGGCGCCGGGCTTCGCTGGTGGACGCCGCATGGCCGGCAAGCGTGATGAGGCGGCAGATCCAGACCCCGCCGTCCTCCAGCTCGTCGGCGGGGACGGTCACCTCGGGCATGTCCTCGGGCAGCTCCTTCTTCGCGAAGACGCGGGTGAACTCGGCGTCGGCGGCCGCCCCGGCTTCGGGGCCGTGGTACTGGGCGACAATCTCCCGGCCCAGGCGCGCCTTGCCCTGGCGCGGGTCGCCGCCGAGGATGCCCTCGATCTCCGCTTCCGGCAGATCCGTCAGGAGGACGAAGTAGTCGCGCATCAGCGCATCCGGGATGCTCATCACCTTGCCGAACATCTCGTTGGGCGCGTCGCGGACGCCGATGAAGTTGCCGAGCGACTTCGACATCTTCTGCTCGCCGTCGAGCCCCGGCAGGATGGGCATGACCAGCACGACCTGCGGCGCCTGGCCCTCCTCGCGCTGGAGGTCGCGGCCGACGAGGTTGTTGAAGGTCTGGTCGGTGCCGCCGAGCTCCACGTCCGCCCGGATCATCACCGAGTCCCACCCCTGCATGAGCGGGTAGAAAAACTCGTGCAGGCTGATGGGGACGCCGGCCTTGTAGCGCTTGCTGAAGTCGTCGCGCTCCAGCATCCGCGCCACCGTCATCCGGCCGGCCAGGCGCATCACGTCGCCGAAGCGCATGTCGTTGAAGAAGGCGCCGTTGTGGACAATCTCCAGTCGCTCGACGTCCAGGATGCCGCCGACCTGGTCGAGGTAGGTCTGCAGGTTCGCGGCGATGGCCTCGTCCGAGAGGATGGGGCGGGTGGCGCTCTTGCCGGTCGGGTCGCCGATCCGGGCGGTGGCGTCGCCGATGATGAGCACCGCCTGGTGGCCGAGGTCCTGGAACTGCCGCAGCTTGCGCAGGACCACGGTGTGCCCGAGGTGGATGTCCGGCGCGGTCGGGTCGAGCCCCAGCTTCACGCGCAGGGGGCGGTCCTGTGCGGCGCTCGTTTCGAGCTTCTTTTTCAGATCGTCTTCGCTGTAGATGGCGTCCGCGCCGCGGCGGAGGACGGCCAGTTGCTCGTCCACGGATCGGCGCGCCTGTGTCTGGCTCATGCGGTCGGCTCCCGCCGGCGGCCCGGTGCGGGGCCGTCCGGTCTGTTCTGAAGGGTCTGTCGGTTGCAGCGGACGTCCGGCGTCCCGGCGGCCGCGTCCGGCCCGCGGATCGTACCCGGCCCGCGCGGCGGCGTCAAGCGCCGAGGAACGGGCCATCGGTAGCCTCCGGTTCGGCCTTGACTTGCGACACCGCTTCGGCTATACAGGGATGTGGTGCGAGGCGCTCCCGCCACCGCAACCGGGCGACGGGAGACCGAAACGCCGGCCAACCTCCGACAACGGCCGAGCCCGACCCGCGGATTGCACCCGGGCGGCCCGGCCCGAGCGGATGCGGCCGGCCCGAACCCCCTGGCGGATCATGAACAGGAGATCGCAACGATGCGGATGCGTGGCGGACACCGGACGTGGATGCTGATCGGACTCTTTCTCCTCGCCGTCGGTGCGACGGTTTCCGCGGCGGACGACGCCGAACTCGACGGCCCGCTGCCGACCCCGCCGAACGTGGACGACCTCATCCCGGCCGACGAGGCCCCGGCCACGCCCGCGGACCCGGAACCCGCTCCCGCACCGGCGCCGGCGGTCACGCCCGCCGCACGCACCGAGACGACGCCGCCCGCGCTCCAGCGCGGCCGCACCACCATCGGCGTGGTCACCGCCGGCAGCGTCAACCTCCGCAGCGGCCCCGGCGGCAACGACGCGTACTAGATCACCACCACCGCCAAGCGCGGCACCGAACTCAAGATCGTCGGCGAACGCGACGACTGGTACTGCGTGCGCTACCCCGAAGGGCAGGCCTGCTGGATCAGCGTCGAAGCCGTCGACGGCGACATCCCCGACGCCATCGACTCCGAGGGCGTGGCCGTGCCCGTGAAGGGCGAGACGGTGCAGATCCGCGTCCGCTCGTGGGACCGGGCGACCGTCGTGGGCAGCATCGAGGGCGGCGACATCGTCACCGTGGTCGGCCGCCGGGGGCAGTGGTACAAGATCCTGGCGCCCGAAGCCGCCTGCGCGTGGATCTCGGCGAAATACGTCAAGCTTGTCGAAGCCGTGGAGCTGCCGAGCCCCCCCGTCCCGGACCCGCGGGCCCTCCCCCCGACCGACGCCGCCGATGCCGGCCACGGCCAGGGCGCAGCCGCCGAGGACGACCACCCCCCGGCGGACGAGCGGCGGAGGGAGATCGCG
>CAZKKD010000352.1:2681-4689 GCA_964553265.1 uncultured Planctomycetales bacterium
CCATCGGTCCGCGCACAGGTCCCTTCGGTGACGGCGCGGCGCAGCCGATCCCGGAACCGGGGGCCCTCCCCTCGACCGACGCCGCCGATGCAGGCGACGGCGAGGGGGAAGCCGCCGAGGACGACGACGCCGACGCGGACGAGCGCAGGAGCGAGATCGCCGAGCTCATCCAGAAGCGCTACGCCCCGCAGGAGGAGGATCCCGAAGCGATCCGCAAGCAGCAGGAAGCGGCGCGCGAGGCCATGATGGACGAGGTCGAGGCCGAGCTCGCCCGCATCCGCGCCGAAACCCAGGCCCGCAAGCGCGCCATCGCCATGCAGTTCGGCGGCGCGTCGACGGACGTGGACGTCCAGCCGAAGCCGAGGCCCGCCGACCCGAGCGGGACCTCCTTCACCGGCTGGGTGGAGTTCTACGGCTACGGCGTCGGCCGGCCGGCGGCGTTCCGCCTCGTGAAGGGCGGGGACGTGGTCTACCTTCTCCGGAGCTCGGTCTACAACCTGGAAGACTTCACCAACAAATACGTCGCCGTCGACGGCATCGTCGAACCGGCGCCCGGCTTCGAGGCGAACGTCCTCCTCGTCCAGGAACTCACCGTCCTCGACGAGGGGCCCTTTGCCGACCCGGCGGTCGGCGGCAGCGGCGAGGAGAACGTCCCCTACCGTCCCGCGCCCGGCGGTGACGTGGAGGGCGCGGCCGGCGGCGAGGTCTTCAGCCCGCCGATGGAGTTCGACACCCCGGCCGACACCGATCCGGACGAACCGGAGGTCAACGCGCCCCCCCTGGACGAAGACACCGCCGCGACGACGGAGGGGGCCGCCGGCGGCATCGTCATCACGCCCGAACCGCTCCCCGAGACGGACGGGCAGTAGGCCGCCCCGCCGCGGGCACGCCCGAACCGGATTTCCCGCCCCGCCGCTGTCCGGCGGGGCCGCCGTGCAACCGTCGCCAACGGACCCGAGGCCATGACCTTCCTCCGACTCCTCTGGCAACGCATCCGCGCCGCACTGGGCGGGGGTTTTCTCTGCGACACGTGCCGGTACGACTACGGCGACGCCTGCCGCCGCCCCGAACGCCCCAACGCCACCGTCTGCCCCGACTACCGCCGCAAGCGCGGCTGACCCGACCGGGAGCCCCCATGCCGCCCGACGCCATCCGCTTCTGCACCCTCGCCAGCGGCAGCAGCGGCAACGCGGTCTACCTCGATTGTCCCGACGGCGCCGTGCTGGTGGACGCCGGCATCAGCGGCAAGCGTGTCGCCGCCGGCCTGCACACCGTCGGCGCCGCGCCGGAGCGTCTCGCCGCGGTGGTGGTCACCCACAGCCACCGCGACCACGTCCACGCCGCCGGCGTGCTGGCCCGCCGCCACGGCCTGCCGCTGGTGATGTCGGAGGAGACGGCCCGCACCGCGGCCGGGACGCTCGGGCGCGTCCCGCCGCCCCGCACCTTCACGCCCGGGGCGTCGCTGCGGCTGGGAGGCTTCGTGATCGAGACCGTCCCCACGCCGCACGACGCCGAAGGCTCGGTGGCGCTGGTCCTCCGCCGGGGCGAGACCGCCGTCGGGGTGCTCACGGATCTCGGCCACACCTTCGACGGGCTGGAAGACGTGGTCGCGGACCTCGACGCGGCGGTGCTGGAGAGCAACCACGACCCCGACCTCCTGGCCGCCACCACGCGCTACCCGGAGTGGCTGAAGCGCCGCATTCGCGGCCGCGGGGGGCACATCGCGAACGCCGAGGCCGCGGCCCTGGTGGCCGACCACGGCGGCGACCGCCTGCGCGCGGTGCTGCTGGCGCACCTTTCGGAGAACAGCAACACCCCGGAGACCGCCCTCGCCTGCCACCGCACCGCCCACGCCGAGCGCCTCGCAGCCGGCGCGCTCCTCCTGGACACCGCACCCCGGCACGCCCCCTCCCCTCTCTTCACCATCGCCCCCCGCCCGAAACGATCCGCACGCTGAAGCGCCCCGCCGCAAGGCGAGGGCGAAGGCGGGCCGGAACGCGGGGGCGGG
>CAZKKD010000353.1:0-4669 GCA_964553265.1 uncultured Planctomycetales bacterium
GAGGCCGGGGACGGGGAGACCGGGGCAGGGGGGGAGATGCGGTGAACGGCGGACGTTTACAGCAGCGACAGCGGCGCGGCGGCGGGCTCGGACGCGGAAAAGATTCGCGAGCTGCTGAATCGTTTTCCGGAGGTTCCGGAAGGGCTGCAGATCTACCTGGACCAGCACCACCGGGAGGTGCTGGCGCAGATCCTGGCCGGGGTGCGCGTCAACGTGCTGCGGCCCGGGCAGACCTGGTACCTGACCGCGCCGCCGCCGGCGGACTTGGCGGATACCGAGCGATAACGAACCGGCCGCGTTCGCGGCGCCTGGAGGAGGTTGTCCGACCATGACGAGCACGCCCGTTCCGAACCACGCCAAGCCCGGCGCCGGGTGCAGTTGCTGCGCCCGGCCCGGAGAGGGAAGCGCGGCCGAGCGGCAGCGCCTGACCATCATCCGCCTGGTGCTGACCTTTCTGGGCGGCGCCTTCATCCTGAACAGCTACCTCGCGGACTGGCTGTTCGCGGAGGAGGCGGTCCGGTCCGAATTCTCCGCGCTCGCGGGGGCGATCTTCCTGGGCGCGCCGCTGGTGGCCGTGGCGGCGCGCGACGTGCTGCGCGGGCGCCTGCGGATGAGCGAACTCGCCGCCCTGGCGGTGCTGGCGAGCTTTGCGAGCGGGCTCTACGCCGAGGCCGGGCTGATCGCGTTCTTCCTGCAGATGGGCGAGCTGATCCAGAACCGGACCGCCCTCGGCGCGGAAGCGAGCATCGAGGGGCTGATCCGCCTCACCCCGCGGACCGCACACCGGATCCGCGACGGGAAGGAGGAGGAGGTCGCGGTCTCGACCCTGCAGGCCGACGACCGCGTGCGCGTGCGCCCCGGCGAGAACGTGCCGGCCGACGGCATCATCGTCCTCGGCGAGACCACCATCAACCAGGCCAGCATCACCGGCGAGAGCCTGCCGGTCGACAAGAGCGTGGAGGACCAGGTCTTTGCCGGCACGGAGAACTACACCGGCGCGATCGATGTGCGCGTGACGAACGTCGGCGAGGACACGACGCTCGGCCGCGTGCGACGGCTTATCCTCGAAGCGGAACGGACGCGCTTGCCCATCATGCAGATCATCGACCGGCACGTGCAGTGGTACACGCCGGCAATCCTCATGATCGCGGCGCTCATCTATTTCTTCTCCGGCGAAGCAAGCTACGCGATCGCGACGCTGGTGGTCGCGTGTCCGTGCGCGCTGGTGATGGCGACGCCGACGGCGATGGTGGCGGGGCTCACCAGCGCCGCGCGGTTGGGGGTGCTGGTCAAGAACGTGACGCACCTGGAGTCGGCGGCGGAGCTCACCAGCATCGTCTGCGACAAGACCGGGACGTTGACGACGGGCGAACTGGCCGTGAGTCGGCTGGCCCCCGCCGACGGGGTGGAGGCCGCGGAACTGCTCCGCGTCGCCGCCGGCGCCGAACGGCACAGCAACCACCCGGTCGCACGCGCGCTGGTGCGCGTCGCCGGCGAAGCGAAGCTGACCCTGCCGGAACCGGCCGACGTCCAGGAGACGGGCGGCAAGGGCGTCTCGGCCACGGTCGACGGGCAGGCGATCCTGATCGGCCGGGAGACCTTTCTGAAAGAGAGCGGGGTCGACTTCTCGCACCTGACCGAACCGGAAATGCGGGAGAGCGAAGGCTTCAGCACGCTCTACGTCGCGCGCGACGGGAAGTGCATCGGCTGGATCGGCCTGGAAGACCACGCCCGTCCCGAAGCCCGGCAGGCGACCGAACAGCTCCGCGAGGAAGGGGTGCGCAACATCACCATGCTGACCGGCGACCGCTGGGCGGTGGCGAAACGCGTGGCCGCCGAACTCGGCTGCACCGACGTCGTGGCCGAGTGCCTCCCCGAACAGAAGCTGGAACTCGTCGAGCAGATGAAGGCGCGCGGGCACCGGGTGGCGGTGGTGGGCGACGGGGTGAACGATGCGCCCGCGCTGGCGGCCGGCAACCTCGGCATCGCGATGGGCGCGGCCGGCAACGACATCGCGGTCAATTCCGCCAGCATTGCGCTCATGAGCAACGACCTGCGGCGGCTGCCGTTCCTGATCCGCCTGAGCCGCTTCGTCCGCCGGGTGGTGTACCAGAACCTGGGCTGGGGCGTCTTCTTCATCGTGGTGGGGATCTGGCTCTCCGCGACGGGACGGCTCTCGCCGGTGGAGGCGGCGGTTCTGCACTGCCTCGGATCGCTGCCGGTCATCTTCAACTCGGCGCGTATCGTGCGCTTCGGCGAAGATCTGGGCTGACGTCCGCCCCGGCCGATAGCGCACCGCTCCGCGACGAAACGAAACACCCGAAGGAGGAGGGACCCGTGCCCGAACCCGTAGCGCAGACGGACGAACTGACGAAGGTGTTCCGCGACTTCTGGATGCGGCCGCGCGTCAAGGCGGTCGACGCGGTCTCGCTGAGCGTGCAGGCCGGCGAGGTGTTCGGGCTTCTCGGTCCGAACGGAAGCGGGAAGAGCACGACCATCAAGCTGCTCCTGGGGCTTCTCTTTCCGAGCAAGGGGCGGGTGGCCATTTTCGGCAAGCCCCCGACGGATGTGGCGGTCCGCCGGCGCGTCGGCTTTCTGCCGGAGGAGAGCCACCTCTATCCCTATCTCACCGCGGAAGAGGCGCTGGACTTCTACGGGCGGCTCTTCGGCCTGGACGCGGACGAGCGCAAGCGCCGGACCGAAGCGCTGCTGCGGCTGACGGGCCTGGTGGGTGCGCGGGACCGGCTCATCGGGGAGTTCTCGAAGGGCATGTCCCGGCGTGTCGGGATCGCGCAGGCGCTCATCAACGACCCCGACTTTGTCATTCTCGACGAGCCGACCTCGGGGCTGGATCCGCTCGGGGCCCGGGAGATCAAGGATCTCATTCTGCAGTTGCGCGGGCGGGGGAAGACGGTCTTCCTGTCGAGCCACCTGCTGGCGGACGTGGAGGACGTCTGCGACCGTGTGGCCATTCTCTACGGCGGGCGCGTGCAGGCGGAGGGCGCGACCGGGGATCTCCTGCGCGAAGAGGCGCTGACGCAGATCACGACGGCACTGGACGCGGAGACGCTGCAGCAGGTGACCGAACTCATCCGCAAGCGTTCCGGTCCGGACGCGACGCTCACGGTCGAGCCGCCGCGCAAGCGCCTGGAGAGCTACTTCCTCCGCGTGGTGGAAGAGGCCCGGAGCGCCGCGCAGCCCACCAGCGGCGTGGAGGGCGCGGAGGGCGACCTGTCGTTCCTGGGCGGGGCCGGAGCGGCGGAGGAAGCAGCCGGCGGCGAGGCATTGCTGGAACGCCTGACCGCTCCCGCGGGCCCGGTGCCGGTGGCGGCGGAGGATGCCGCGTCCGCGCGCGAGCCTTCCGAGGGGAGGGCGAGGGAAACGGGAGACGCCGCCGTGCTGGACCGCCTGGCCCAGCCGACCGAAGGCGCGGGGTCCGCTGCGCCAAGCGAAACGGAAACGGGACCGACGGCGTCGCCCGGGCTCGCGGAGCGTGGACGGGACGAATCCGAAGGGACGGACGCCGGGGTGCTGGACCGGTTGACCCGCCCGCGCCGCGAAGGCGACGACGGAGCGGACGGCCCCCCCCCGACGGACGGTGGGGCGTGACGGAGGCCGCATGAAGATCACCTGGGCCATCGCGCGGCTTGTTCTCATCCAGGCCTTCCGGCGGAAGGCGGTGCTGATGGTGGGAGCGCTGTTTCTGCTGTCGCTGCCGCTGCTTCTGATCAAGGTCGATCCGGAGGCGGGTGGAAGCGGACGCCGGCTCCACATCGAGGCGGACGGGACGCAGGAGGGGGAGATCAAGATCCTCCTTACCTATACCCTCACGATCGGGGGAGGCTTGCTGCTGGCGCTGACGCTCTTCGTGTCGTGCAGTACGCTGGACGAGGAGATCGTGCAGAAGCAGATCTTCCTGGTCGCGGCCAAGCCGGTGCCCCGGTGGCGCATTCTGCTGGGGAAGTGGGCCGGGGTGGTGCTGCTGGACGCGTGGCTGCTGGCGGTCATGGGGACGGTGGTGCTGATCGTGGTCGCGTACTTTGCCCGATTTGACCCCTCGCGACCGGAGGGGTACCTGGCGGTGCGGGAGCAGGTGCTGGCGAGCCGCCGCAGCATCCGACCGCCGGACCTTGACCTGGAACGCGCCGTCCAGCGCGAGCGAAGACGGCTGCTGGACCAGGGGCTGACGGCGAAGGAGCTGGAAGAGGCCCGGATCGAAACGGTGCTCTCGAGCCAGCTCGAAAAGAAGTACGCCCGCGTCAATCCGCTGGGCGTGACCATGTTCTTCCTGGACGATGTGCCGGTGCCGGACGACCCGGAATCGAAGCATCTCACCATCCGCTACAAGCTGCACGCAATGCAAGGCGGCGAGGTGCCGCTGTACGGCGAATGGCTGATCGGGCGGCCGGACGGCGAGTACGGGTACCGCCGGATCACGAAGAGCCGTGCGGGCGATGCGCGCGAGTTCCAGGTCCCGGCGGAGGTGGTGGGGCCGGACGGGATTGTCCTCATCCAGTTCCGGAACCTGACCGTCGGGGATCCGCGCAGCCCCGACGAGAAGCTGCGCCGTCCGCACGCGGTCAGCTTCAACATGAAGGACGGCCTGGAGGTGCTGGCGCCGGTCTCGTCGGGGGTGGGCGGCTTTCTGGCCTCCCTCATCCCCCTGGAG
>CAZKKD010000354.1:0-4659 GCA_964553265.1 uncultured Planctomycetales bacterium
GCGGGCTTCGGTCACGTCGCCTCCCTTCACCCGAAGCACCGGCTCCGGGAGCGTGGCCTTGAATCGGATCGCATAGCTGTCGTCCCGCCCCGGGCGATAGGCCGAATAACGGCGGAACTGGACCTCCGTCGGGACGCAATCCGTCAGCGCGTCCCGCCGGACCACCGGCGCCGCATCATCGTCCACCGGCCCCGCGGCAGGCGCGCCCCCCTTTTCCCCTCCGGCCCCGTCGGCCGCATCGCCGTCGTCCCGGGCCGATGCCGCCACCGGTTCCGGCATCGGCGGCAGCTCCACATCCTCCACGGCAAAGGCAATCCGCCCCACCCGCATCCCCTCATCGGTCCGGAGGATCAGGTGGACACGGTCCGGAACATCCGCCTCGCTCTCGAATTCCATGGTCACGACCTCGTTCTCGGTGCGGGTGCTCCGGGTCCGGGACGGCCAGGGCCGACCGGTGGCGGGATCCCGCACCGTCACCTCCCGGATGCTGCGCAGGTTCGCGTCCGTCCGGCCGTGCGGCAGCACCAGCAGCAGGTGCTTCGGCCTGTCCGGCCACCGGTACGCCCGGTAGGCCGCATCCGCATGACGGTAGAGGTCCGCGCGCCACCAGTGTTCCCGCTCGTTGCCGAGGGCGGGCTCGACCGCGGCCTCGCCCAGGTCATGCTCCTCTGCCGCACTGCGGATGCTGTACGGGAGATAGGCCTCGATCCGCTCGATGCGCCGGGCGTCGGGCGCCGGGAGGGGAAGCGGAACGAAGAGGCGCACGCTGCGCCGCCCGCCCTGGCCGATGCGGTCCACCCGCCGCTCCAGCGGCACCAGCTCCCGGCCCCGGTCCGTCACCGCCGAGGTGATCCGCAAATCGTCAAACCGTTCCGGCAGCTGATCGCGCACCGGCAGGCGCCCGCTCAACACCACCTCGCATTCCCAGGCGGGCGGCAGGCGTTCGTCGCGATGTCCCCGCGCACTCAGCGGCGGGCGGAGCCGATACTGCACGAACCGCGGCCGCAGGCGTTCGAAGGCCACTGCTTCCAGTCCGGCATCGGGATCTTCCGCGCCGTCCGTCGGCGCCAGCACCGCGTCCGGGAACGGCAACGACTCCAGGCGGATCGCCACCGTCCTCTCCCCCGCATCGGCCAGCACCAGCAGCTCCACACCGAGGGACTCCGGCAATTCGCCGTCTTCACGCAGTCGGTACTCCAGGCGCCGCAGCACCCCGTGCGAGACATCGCGCCCGTTCTGGCGGAAGACGACCTGCCTGCCGTCCGCATCGGAAAAGCGCATCCCGAGAAAGAACTCTTCCCGGATCTCGAGCTTCGGCAGCCAGATCTCAAACCGGTCTTCGTCCATCCGGTGCAGGCGGAAACGCGGCCCCTGCGCGTCATCCTCGTCCCCGGCGTCCTCGCGCTTCGCCTGCAGGGGATGCCGTCCCAGGTCCCGGCGCTCCAGGTCGCCGGCCATGCGGCAAGTCAGGGCCCCCTCCAGCCGGACCAGCGCCTTCGTCGTCCGGACCGGATAGTCCAGCGTCACCTGGAACTGCACCGTGTCCGGCGCAGTATGACGCAGCGACGTGAGCGGCGTCGGGGTCCGGATGAGCAGATCCTGCCCGTTGTCGGTGGCCGCGCGGACCAGGGTTCCGCTCTTGACATCCACCACGCCAGCCGGCGTCGTCCCGGCAAACGTCAGCTTCAGCCCCTCGTTTGCGTGCGGGCGCTCGCCCCGCGGCTCTTCGATCTCCATTGCGACGACCCGGAGATCCGTCACGGCCGGGGCCGGGGCTTCGCCGCACCAGCCGGCGACTGCGACCAGACCCGTCCCGATCAGTGCCCCCAGCATCCGGCACACAGCATTCCGGTACCCCATGCGATTGCCCTTCCGTTCCGGTTCTCTCCGGTGTGCTGCCGTGGGTTCAGGCCTTGGTGAGTGTCGTGTACCGGCGCACTTCCCCGGCGATCCGCTCCCGCAGGTCGGCCGGCAGGCGGTCGTTGTCGCGCAAAGCCGTGAGATGCCCCAGCGCACCGGCAATCCCGTCCCGCAGGCCGAGCGCGAGCTCGTCCACCGCCCGCTCCAGCAACCGCGCCCCCCCGCCGCCGCGGACCGCAAACGCCCCGCGCGAGGCCACCCGCGCCAGCGAGCGCAGATAGTTCTCCCGGTCCTCGTCGGTCAGTTCCTCTTCCTTCATCTGCTGCAGCAGCCGGTTCGCCACCGCCGCCGCCACGCGGTCCATCTCCTCGTCGGCGTCCGCGGCAGCCACCACCCCGGCCAGCGCTTCGAGGACCGGCAGATCGCTCAGCCGGCGGGCGAGGGTGTGCACGATGGCCAGGCGCGCGTCACGGGCCAGGCGTTCGCTCTCGCCGATCCGTCCCAGCATCGCCGTCAGCTGCGCCACGTTCGCCGGGCTCCACTGCACGCGGAACGCCACGCAGTCCCGCCAGCGCTCCAGGAGCGCGTCCACCGTCTCCGCCCGCAGGTCCGCCGGAGCCGACGGGGAGAGCACCACCAGCTCCAGCGCATCCAGGCAGGCCGGAATGAGCTCGCTGAAGACGTTCAGATCCTCCCCGACCCGGAAGACCTCCTCCCCCGCCTCGATCGCCGAGGAAAAGGCCGCATCCGGCGTCTCCTGCGCCAGGTGGGTCCGGCAGAGGCCCGCGACCCGCCGGCAGAGCTCCGGCGCCGCCGCCGGGCTCCGCGCCAGCCAGCCGAGCGCCTCCAGGAGCGGCGCGTCGGAGGCGTCCCCCTGCAGGCGGTTGAGCAGGTTCCGCTCCACCAGGCTGACGATTTCCGTGTCGAAGACCCCGAGCGAGCAGATCCGCCCCATCGCGATGAAGATCTCCCGCGCGTCCACGTCCTTGGCGTAGGTCAGCGTCTGCAGCACCCGCAGCGCTTCGCGAAGCGCCGCCACCGCGGCCGCATCGGTCCGCTCCGCCGCCAGGCCGACCCGCCCGATGGCGCGGCAGGCCACCCGTCCCTCGTGCCGGCCGGGGGCGTCCTGCAGCACCTGCAGCATCGCCGGCACCGCGGGCACGCCGAGGCGCACCAGCGCATGCTCCACGTTCTCCTGCACCTGGGGCAGCGCAAACTGCCGCACGCCGGACAGGAGCGCCAGCGCCATCTCGCGCGCCAGGTCCGCGGGCAGGCCCGGCGGCGTCGGCAGGCGGGATTCGAAGAGCTCGGCCAGAAGCTGCCGCGACCCGCTGCGCAGGAGCGCCAGCGCCTGGCGGGCCAGGTCCACGCGCAAGGCGTCCGAGAGCTCGCGAAAGCGCGCCGCGTTGTCCAGCAGGTGCACCAAAAAACGCTGGTGCCCGACGTCGCTCCCCGGCAGCCGCTCCAGCAGAAGCGCCACCCCCGCCTCCCCCTCGCGCACCAGGAACGTCCCCAGCGTGTGCGCCGCGCCCGACTCCGCCGGCAGCGCCATCAGCCCGTCCGCCGCCGCAATCCGGAGCGCCTCGGCCTTTCCGTCCGGCGGCTGGCATGCCACCGCCGCGGTCAGGAGATACGCCCGCAGGTCCGCATCCGCCGTGCTTTCGGCTTCGGCCAGGAGATACGCTGCCGCCCGTCCGGGCGCCGCCGCGTCAAACGCCCGCAGCGCCTCGCGCACCGCGCCGCCCAGTTCCTTCCGGTGGGCGACCGCCTGCTCCACCACGACGCGCATGATCTCGTCGGCGATCCCGGCAAAGTCCTCCAGTCGCGGCGCCAGCGTCCCAAGCGTCCGGACCGCCGCGACCCGGATGGAAAGATCCTCCTCCACCCGGAGCGCCCCCAGGAGCGCCATCACCCCCGCGCGGACCTCCAGCGCATCGCCCGACCGCGCCGTCGCCGCCAGCCGCTCGCAGGCGTAGCGCCGCTCCTCGGGCTCCCCCTCCGCCAGGAGGCGTGCCGCTTCGGCCGTGTCGCTGCGAAGTCCCAATTTCCGCAGGCCGTTCGCCGCCGCTGCGCGCAGGGCCGCGTCCTCCTCGGCGAGCGCCTGGACAAAGATGCCGATCCGCCGTTCCGCGTCGATGGGCGCGAACGCCAGCCGCCGCAGGGCCGAAACGCGCTCGGCGCTCGTCGCACCGGCAAAGACGGCCACGCGGAGCTCCGCGATCGCCCCGTCCGAAAACGCCGCCGCCGTCTCCCCGTCCGCCGCAGGCCTGTAGAGCGTATCCTGCGCCACCGGAAGCTGTGCCGCGTTCGCTTCGGGCTTCGTCGCGGCGTCGGTCCCTTCCACCGCTTCAAAGCCGGCCTCGGCGGCCAGCTCCTCTTCCAGCGCCAGGATCTGCCAGTCGCCCTCCCGCCCCACCGCAAGCGCCAGACCCTCGGCCAGGTCGGCGTGGGCCGGCTCCGCCAGGAGAGGCTGGATGGTCGCGGCGAGGTCGTCGCCCGGCGCGCGCAGGTCCTTCGCCAGGAGGAGCGCCGCCAGCGCCTCGTTCTCGCGGGCTTCCTCCAGCACCGCGCGCGTACAGGCAATGCGCTGGCCCAACAGCGCCCCCACGCGTGCGGCCAGCCGCCGGCCGAGTCCCAGTTCGTCGACGAGAAAGGCCCGTCCCTCGCGCACCGCTTCGAGCATGCCTCACTCCTCCCCGAGGTGGACCAGCTCGCTCTCGACCGCCGCCTGCGCCGTTTCGGGGCCGACGACGATCAGGGTCCCGCTCTGCCGGTGGAGGGCCACGGTCACCGAGGGGT
>CAZKKD010000355.1:0-4651 GCA_964553265.1 uncultured Planctomycetales bacterium
GCGTGCCGGTCGCCATCTCGGACGACCCGCGGGGGGCCGTGGTGCGCGGCTGCGGAGGGTGCAGTGAACACCTCGGCGAATTCGCCCCCGCCATCCTGTGCAGCCAGGAACCGCTGTAGGGGATGGACGCGGGACCCGGGGCTCCGGCCCGGAGGTGCGGGGCGCGCGTGGCCCGGGCCGCCGCCACCGGACGCGGACAGCCGACGCCCCCTGCCGCGAGGAGGACGTCATGCGCCGCCTGCCCCGCCCCTCGCCGGCCCTGGCCCTCCTCGGCCTCTCCCTGGCGCTCTGCCTGCTGCCCGGTGAAATCCTCTCGACCGTTCGCATGCGCCTCTACAGCGAGGCCGCGCGCCTCCTGACCGGGGTCGACGCGCTGGCCGGCGAGGACGCGGTCCCCTCCCTCGAACATACCCGCGCATCCGACGATCCCGCCCGCGCCCTCGCCGACGCCCGGCGGCAGGCCGAAGAGCTCCGCAACCGGCTCGACCGCTGCATGGCCGACCTGGAGGACGCCCGCCGGCGGCTCCGCCAGCTTTCGGAGGCGCGCGAGTTCGTCCCGGCCCTGAAGACGCTCGCGTTCACCCCCGCCACCGTCATCGCCCGCACCGGCCGCTGGCCCGAAGACCCGGGCGGGAGCAGCCTCATCTTCGACCGAGGCCTGGACGCCAACGTGGCGGCGGGCGACGCGCTCCTGCAGGGGCAGGCCGTCCTCGGGCAGGTGGTCCAGGTGCGCGAGCACGCCTGCCGGGCGCTTCTGCTGAACCATCCGAGCCTCATCATCGCCGGGCGCGAAGCCGCCACCCGCACCGAGTGCTACGTCCGCGGGCGCCTGGACGGCGGCGTGGAGGTGGTCTTCATCGGGCGCGCCCCCGAGGCCACCCCCGGCGGACTGGTGCTCACCAGCGGCCTGCTGGAGCTCTTCCCGCCGGGTCTCATTGTCGGGGAGATTGCCGGCCCGCTGGTCGAATCCCGCGATCAGCGGACCCACGTCGCCCCCCTCCGCCCGCGGGCGGAGCTGCAGGCGGTGGAGATGGCGCTCATCGTACACCGGGCGGACGCGGCGGCCTGGGCCTCGCCCGCCGCACCCGCCGACGCCCTGGCCGAAGCGCCCTGACCCCGACGGCGCCACGCGCCGCGACAACGGAACCGATCCGGAGACCGCCGTGCCGCGCATTGCCTTTTGCCTCGCCAGTATCGCTCTCGGGGCCGCCGCCCTGGCCCTCGATGCCGCGTTCGGCGGCGCCGGGCCCGATCTGCTGCTCCTCTTCGCCCTCGCGACGCAGACCCGGGCGGCCCCCGACGCCGCGATTCGCGGCTGGTGGTGGTGCGGGGCCGTCCGCGACGTGGCGCTTGGCCCCCGGTTCGGCGGTTCGATGCTCCTGTTCCTCGCGGCCGGGCGGCTGGACGTCGCGACACGCGGCCGGCTGCGCCGGGGGCGCCTCGGTACCGAGGTCCTTGTCGCGCTCTTCCTGAGCGCTGCGCTGCGGGGCGTGGAAGCGATCGGGCTCGGGTGGGCCACCTTCCGGACGCACCCGATCCCGACCCTCCGGGAGGCCGGCCTCGGCGCGCTCGTTACCGCGGCCTGCACGCCGCTCGCGCTCTGGCTCTTTGCGCCACCGCGGCAGGCGGATGCCCCCGTCCCGCGCGACGCGACGGCGGGATTGTGACCGCACCGTGACATTTCCGCAGGGAGAAGGGGCCAACCGGCCGCCGGCCGCGGCCGGGCTTCGCCTCCACCCGGGAGACGCCAGACGTGTTCAACCAGCGGGTCCAGATCATCGCCATCGGCTTCGGCCTGGGCTTCCTGCTCATGCTCGGGCAACTCACGCGGCTGCAGCTCATCCACGGCGACGAACTGCGTCGGCAGGGCGAGAGCCGGTTGCACCGCCTCGAACAGATCGTCCCCCGCCGCGGCAGCATCCTGGATCGCAATGGCCGCGTCCTGGCCGAGGACAAGCCGACCTGGGACCTCTGGATCAGCCCGGGGCGCTGGACCCGTCGCGACGGCCGCCGGGTGGAAGAGCTCATCTTCGGCGAGGTGACCACCGCACGGATCGAGGATCTCCTGCGCGCACACGGCTCGCGCCGGGAAGAAGAGGAGCGCCTGGCGCGCGCCTACCTGGAGACCGTCCACCCGCTCACCGGCTACCTGGCCGCCATCCTCCGCCGCCGCGACGGCGCCGATGCGGAGACGTTCGACGAGGCCCGCCGCCGGGTGGCCGCGGCGTTTCTCGACGCCGCCATCGATGCGGTCCGGGACCCGAGCCGCTGGGGGCTCTTCGCGGAGCGGCTGCTCTTTCGGGACATCGGCGACCGCGCCTACCTCACCATCCTCGCCGAGCAGCGCCGCGCCCCGGAAGACGGCGTCCTGGCGCCGCTGGTGCTCCGCGGCGGCTGGCGCCGGGTCTACCCGCTCCGGGAGGCCGCGGCCCACATCACCGGCTACGTCGCCCCGCTCAGCCCCGCCGAGTACGAGCGCCTGCGCGGGCACTGGGGCCCCGCAGGGCCGGTCGAGGGCGAGGGGCGCATCCCGGGCTTCTTTGAGCCGACGGAGACGGAAGAGTACATCATCCGCCTTTACGAGACCACCCGCAACGGCGTCTCCATCCGCGCGGCCGGGCACCTGCAGAACGACACGGTCGGCCGCGACGGCATCGAACGCGTCTACAACCATGCGCTCCGCGGCGCGCACGGCCTGCGGCACCTGCAGCTCACGCGCCCCGACGACGGCGGTGCGCGGGTGATGCGCGTGGTGGGCGAACCCGACCCCGGCCGCCCCGGCCGCGCGGTGCAACTGACCGTCGACGCATCGGTCCAGCGCCGCGTCCACGCCATCCTCACCGAGGAACTGGAGGCGATGCGCCGTCGCGACAGTCGGCCCTACAACGCCGCCTGCGTCCTCATGCATCCGCAGACCGGTGCGATCCAGGCACTCGTCAGCCTCCCGGCGTTCACCCCGACCGAGGTGAACGAACGCTACCGCGACTACCTGGACCCCGCCAGCCGCAAGCCCCTGCTGAACCGGGTGAGCAAGGGGATCTACCCGCCCGGCTCCACCTTCAAGCCCGTCGTGGCGCTGGCGGGGCTCTCGGCCGGAGCCATTACGCCGGAGACGGAGTTCGACTGCGAAGGCCTGATCCATGCCGGCAACCACGACTTCATCTGCATGCGCCGCTACGCCCATGGCCCCATCGACGTGAAGAATGCGCTGCGCGTTTCCTGCAACGTCTTCTTCTATCACACGGCGCAGGTGCTCGGTCCACGAGAGCTGTACCACTTTGCCCGCGACCTCGGCTTCGGGCGGCGGACCGGCATCGACCTGCCCTACGAGCGGCCCGGCATCCTGCCGGAGACCGCGCGCACGGGGGTGCGCTGGTCGCTGGGGAACACCTATCACCTCGGCATCGGGCAGAAGCTGGCCTCCACCCCGCTGCAGCTCGCCGTCGCCGTCGCCGCCATCGCCAACGGCGGCAACGTGGTCCGTCCGCACCTGCTGGCCGGCATCGAAGATCCGACCCCCGCCGAGCAAGCGCGCCTGGCCGAACTCCAGGCCCCCGTCCGGCGCGTCGACCTGCCCGCCGAGGCCCTCGCGACCGTCCGCGAAGGCATGCACTACGTCGTCCAGGGGCATCCCGACGGCCGCGCGGGCACGGGCCGGCGGGCGGAGATCGCGGCCATGGACGTCTGCGGCAAGAGCGGCTCGGCCGAATGGCGCAAGGGGGAGTCGACCCACGCGTGGTTCGTCGCCTACGCGCCCGCGGAGTCGCCGCAGCTCGTCGTGGTCCTCGTCGTGCCGGAGGGCGACCTGGGCGGGTCCACCTGCGCGCCCATCGTCCGGCGGCTCATCAAGGCGTATTTCGAGATCCCCGACACCGAAGGAGCGGTCGGATGACCCCGCTGCGACGCTTTCGCCTGGAACAGGTCGACTGGCTCTTTCTCGCGGCGGCGACGGGCATCCTGCTCCTCGGCGCCGGCTACCTCGCCAGCGCCTCGCCGGACGCGTTCCAGGCGCAACTGCGGTGGATCGGCGTAGGGGCCCTGGCGCTGGGGGGGACGATGGCGGTCGGGCACGAGCGCCTGATCCAGCACGCGTATCTTCTGTACAGCGCGGTCCTGGCGCTCCTGGTGGTGGTGCTCTTCATGCGGCCGCATCGCGGGGCGCACAGCTGGATCGATCTGCCCGGCTTCAGCGTCCAGCCGTCGGAGCTGGCGAAGATCGCCGTTGTGCTGGCCCTCGCCCGCTTTCTGATGTACCGCGAGAACCAGGCCACGCTGCGGGGGCTGGTCCTGCCGGTGGCGCTGGTGCTGGCCCCGACCGCGCTCATCCTGAAGCAGCCCGACCTCGGCACGGCGATGACGCTGGCGCCGGTCCTCTTCATCGTTCTCTTCGCCAGCGGCGCGCGGACGGGGCACCTGCTCGGGTCGCTGGGCCTGGGCGCGGCCGCGACGGTACCGCTCTGGTTCTTCGTGATGAAGGACTACCAGAAGCGGCGCATCTTCGCGTTCCTCGACCCGGAGCGCTACGAGGCGCGGGAGGCGTACCAGCTCGTCATGGCCCGGATCGGCATCGGATCGGGGGGGCTGCGCGGCGCGGGATGGGGCGAGGGGCGGATGAACACGCTCGGGCTCCTGCCCGACCTTTCCCGCACGC
>CAZKKD010000356.1:0-4634 GCA_964553265.1 uncultured Planctomycetales bacterium
CAGGAACGGCTGCCCGTCCCGGACGCCGAACGGGCCGCGCGGAGCGCCGCGGCCGCGCGCCTGGTGGGCTGGGCCGACCGCATCGACGACCTTGAGACGGCCTGCCGCAGCGCACTGGCCCCGCCGACGCCGTGGATCGCCCATGTCCACCACAGCTTCCCGGCCGTGACGCAGACCTTTACCTGGCGCGAAACGCTGGGGCTCCGGGCCGAGGGCCTGGACGTGCGGCCGTTCTCGGTGCGGCCGGCAACCGGCCCGGTGCCGGAGCGCGCCGTTCCGCTGGCCGCGGAGACGGTCTACCTGCCGGCAGTGCGCAGCGGCGCGTGCCTGGCGGCAAATGCACGCGCCTTCCGGAACGAGCCGGGCCGCTGGCTCGCAGAGTTGTGGCGATGCGTCCGCGCGCCGTATCCACGCCAGGACGGCTGGCGCGAGCGGGGCCAGAGTGCGGCGCAGTTCCTCCGATCCGCCCTCCTGGCCGACGCGATCCGGCGCGAGCCGGGCGCGGCGCTCCTGCACGCGCAGTTCGCCGACGGGGCCGCGACCACGGCGATGCTGGCGGCCGAAGCGCTCGGCCGGCCGTTCTCGTTCTTCAGCCATACCTCGTACAACCCGCAGCGCCTCGCCGACAAGCTGCGGCGCGCGGCGGCGGTCTTCTCCATCTCGGACTTCGACCGCGCGCGCCTGCTCGACATTGCGCCGGACGCGGCCGACCGCATCGCCATCATCCGCTGCGGCCTGCCGCTGGAGGACTGGCCCTGGCGGGCTGGCGCCGTGGCGCCGACCGTGGACGTCCTCTCGGTCGGGAGCCTCATCCCGAAGAAGGGGCACGGGACGCTCCTGGCCGCGCTGGGGCAGATCCACGCGGATCACCCCGGCCTCCGCGCGCGCATCGTCGGCGACGGTCCGCTGCGGACGGCGCTCACCGCCGAACGGGACCGCCTGGGCCTGGCCGACGCGGTCGCGTTTGACGGAGCCCTGCCGGAGGAGACGGTCCGCGAGATCCTCCCGGCCGCGCGCGTCTTCGCCCTCGCCTGCACCGAGGCGCCCAACGGCGACATCGACGGCATCCCCGTGGCGCTGATGGAGGCGATGGCAACCGGGGTGCCGGTGGTGAGCACGGCCCTCAGCGGCATCCCCGAACTCATCGAGGACGGCGTCACCGGCCGGCTCGTCCCCCCGGACGACCCGGCGGCGCTGGCGGCGGCGATCCGCGAGACGCTGGACAATCCCGCCGCCGCCACGCGCGCCCGCGCCGCCCGCGCGCGCATCGAAACCGATTTCGCCATCGCCCGCGAGGCTGCGCGCCTGGCCGGTCGGCTCCGCGCGCTCCTGCCCCCGGCCGGGGCGGCCGCCGGACGGGCGCGTTCCGAATCCGATTGACAGACGGCAGCGCTTCCGGTACGAAGAACTTTTCGCCCAACGAGTTGCGGGCCGTTTCACCAGCAGGAACCCCGGCGGGAGCGCACCATGGCAGACGGCGACCGGATGATGCGGGCCACCTGGGTGGCGTCGCTGCTGACGCTGCTCAGCCGGGTGCTGGGGCTCGTCCGCGACAAGGCGCTGGTGCTGGTCTTCGGCGCGGCGGAGGGGGTGCTGGACAGCTTTCTCCTCGCCTTCACGGTGCCGAACCTCTTCCGCCGCATCTTCGGCGAGGGCGCGCTCACGGCCGCCTTCCTGCCCGTCTTCGTGGACATCGACGAGACAGAGGGCCGGGACGCGGCGGGGCGCTTCGGCAGCGGGGTCGCGACGCTCCTGTGCCTGCTCCTGACCGCGGTGGCGGGGGCGGGGATGCTGGCGTGCCTCGGGGCGGCGCGGCTGGCCGAACCGGGCTCCGGACACCGCCTGACGCTGCAACTCACCGCGTTTCTGCTGCCGTTTCTCGTCCTCATCTGCCTCTCGGCGCTCGAGTCGGCCATGCTGCAGGGGCTGCGGCGGTTTGCGCTGCCGGCGGCGATGCCGGTGGGGCTGAACGCCGCCATCGTGGCCGCGCTCGGGTATGTCCTCGTCTACGCGCGCCACCGCCCGGCGGAGGAGACGGTCTACCTGGTGGCGGGCGCGGTGCTGGCGGGGGGCGTGGCGCAGGTGGTGCTGCAGCTCGGGGCGCTCTGGTGGCGCGGGGTGTGGCTTCGCCCGCGCCTGGAGCCGTCGAGTCCGGGCACGCGGCGGGTCTGGAGCGCAATGGCGCCGACGGTGCTGGGGCTCGCGGTCTTCCAGGTCAACGTCCTCGTCGACCGCCTCATCGCCTACCTGCTGGTGCCGGGCGAGGGGGCGCTGACGCACCTCTACCTCGGCAATCGGCTGATGCAGCTGCCGCTGGGGCTCTTCGGGGTGGCGATGGCGACGGTGGCGTTCCCGGACCTGGTGAGCCACTTCCGCGGCGGCCAGTGGCGCAGCCTCTTCGGCAAGCTGGACCGGGGGACGCGGTTCCTCCTCTTCGTGATGCTGCCGAGCACGGCCGGCCTGATCGCCCTCTCCGAGCCGCTGGTGCGGATGATCTTCCAGGAGCCGGACCTCACCTTCAGCGACCGGGAGGTCTACCGGACGAGCCTGGTGCTGGTGTGCTATGCGCCGGGGCTCTTCTTCGTCGCGTGGCAGCAGTTGCTGGCGCGGGTGCACTACGCGCGGGGGGACTACCGCACGCCGGTGATTGCGAGCACGGCGATGGTGGGGCTCAACGTGATCCTCAACCTGGTGCTCATCCACGCGCCCGACCTCTACGCCCGCTGGCACGACCGCGCGGACCTGCCGCTCGGCGAGGGCGGGCTGGCGCTTTCGAGCAGCATCTGCGCGGGGGTGGCGGCGTGGTGGCTGTGGCGGTCGGCGCGCGGGGCGCTGCGCATCGGCGACGCGGCGAAGATCTGGGACCGCACCTTCGCCGAACTGCCCGCGTCGGTGGGGCGCATCCTGGTCGCGGCGGCCGGGACAGGCGTCTTCGCCTACTGGGTGGCCGGCAGCATCCCCGCCGAGCCGGAACTCCTGGTGCGGGTCGAGCGCGGCCTGGTGAGCGCGGCCCTCGGTGCGCTGGCCTACTTCGTCCTCTGCTCGGTCATCCCGGTGCCGGAACTCGGCTTCCTCACGGGCCGATCGGACAAAGCAACCGACGACGCCCCGCCGGCCGACCCGGACGCGAGCGCCTGACCCCGGACACCTCCGCTTCGCCCTTCCCTGCCCGCCTTCCGATGCCGGGCCTGACGACGAATATTTCGTCAACTTCAACTTTGACCGGAACTGTAGCATTCGCCCCTAACACAAACTCCGCAAGCCCATTGCGGGCAGTGGATTCCGGTGGAAATCCGCTCCCCGCTTAACCATTTCGGCAATATAGGGGTTTGTAACCTGTTCCATTTTTTCGGCTTGCACTGCTATTTCGGTTTCTTACACTTGAGGGCCAAGTAACCGCAAACCGACAAGATCCTTCAGGATGCCCTTTGTGGATTCCTGTGGATGAAAGGCGCCCTTCTCGTGCCGAACGGCGAATGCAAACAGGTGGACGTGGTGGCGGTTGACGACGACCGGACGGTCTGCTCGTTCCTGCGTTCCCTGTTTGAGATGCAGGACTGGCGGGCGGAGGTGTTCGAGCGCCCGTCGGATGCGCTGGCGTTCCTCGGCGCCCATACGGCGGCGGTACTGCTGACCGACATCAACATGCCGGAGATGAACGGGATCGAACTGGCGCGCATCCTGCACCAGCGGCACCCGGACCTGACGCTGGTTGCCTTCACCGGCAGCGTCGACGACCCCACCGTCTATTGCAGGCACTTCACCGGCGTCATCCGCAAGCCCGCCACCGTCGACCAGATCCTCGAGACCGTCGAGCAGGCCCTGGCCCACCGGGACCGCCCGACGGCCTGAGCGCGACGCCTCACCGTCCCCTTTCTCCTCCCGGACATGCCACGATTCGACACGAAGCCCCAGGGCGGCGCTTTCTCCGGCCGGCTCTTGGCGGGCCGGAATGACGAAGCGGAAGACCGTGTGCGGGGCGACGCGTCAGAACTGGCGCTCGTAGCGGGCTTTCCCGGTGGGGGCGTGGAGGTCGCGCCAGTAGGTGGAGGCGTCGGCGGGCGCGCGCAGGCGGAGCGGATCGCGGCCGAGGAGCCGCATGACCAGGCCCATCGGCGTGATGAGCAGGTAGTAAAAGAGCGCCACCAGCACGCGCCCGACCACGTTGCCCATCACCAGGCCCACCGCCATGAAGAGGTAGTAGCCCGGCAGCGCCACCACGGTGCCGGTCATCCCCGTAACGCCGGTCGCGAGACCGACGATCCAGAGACCCCACGCCAGATTTATGTGCCCGCGCCAGTAGAAGAGCGCCCCCGCCACCCCGAGGATGACGAGGTTGGAGATGCCGAACCGCTTCAGGTCGCGCGGCGCGGGATGCCAGTTGATGTCGACAAGGGCCATGCCCGGGTTCTCCGTCTGCAGGGGCGGCAGGCGCGACTGCGCCGGACTCCGTCCGGCCTACATGCTCTGTCCATCTGCTTCTCTGTCCATACGATGCCTTCGGTTCGATCCCCTGCCCGCCAGAGGGGGACACGGTCGGCCCAAAAGCAATACGGTTCAGTTAAGCCTACCGGTGCGCCGTGGCATGGGCTTCCAGCCCATGATTCCACGGCCAAGATGGCCGTGCCACCGCT
>CAZKKD010000357.1:0-4629 GCA_964553265.1 uncultured Planctomycetales bacterium
GGCTTACCCGTTCGTCGTTCGTCCCGCCGGCGGGCAGGCGGGCCGGCCAGGAGAGCAGGAAGGGGATGTGGCAGGCCTGCTCGAAGTAGCATTCCTTCTGGACGGCATGGTGGTCGCCCAGCATCTCGCCGTGATCGGTGAAGAAGGCGATGAGCGTGTTGTCGGCGTCGGGGCGCGCGTCGACGCTGTCGAGGATCCTGCCGATGCACTGGTCGATGTAGGTGATCTCGCCGTAATAGCGGGCGCGGTTGGCCTGCCAGCGGCTGTCGCTCACGTCGTCGCCCCAGATGAGGTGGTTCATCCAGGGGATCTGCTCGTCCATGTGATCGGTCTCGACGCTGCCGCGGACCGGCTTCGGCATGCGGTCGGGATCGTACATCCGGTTGAAGGGCACCGGCGGCGCCAGCGGCGGGTGTGGGCCGATGAAGCTCACGAAGCCGAAGAAGGGCCGGCCGTCGTCCTCGGCCACGAGCCGGACCGCTTCGCGCGCCGCCCAGCCCTCGTGGTTGAGGGCCGGCGGCAGCGGGTTGGCCTGGGGCATGTAGTACATCTCGGTCCGCTCGCCGTGGAGCTGCTCGATGTGGGCGAACTCGGGGTGTTCGTCCATGATGAACCGGGCGTAGGCGTCCTGGCGGCGGCCTTCGGGGCTGCCCCCCGTCTCTTCGGCGCGCAGAAACACCTCGTAGCCCAGGTCGGCGTGCACGCTGTGGAACTTGCCGATGCCGAAGGTCCGGTACCCGAGCCGGCCCATGCGGCGCGCGAGAAACGGGCCGCAGCGCTCCTCCATCTCTTCCGGCTGCCCCTCCACGATGCTCCGCCGCCCGTTGCCCCACCAGCCGAGCCGGGGCATCTCGCAGCCGGTGCGGATGTTGTACCGGGCCGGGACGCAGACCGGGCAGGAGGAGTACGCGTTGCGGAACGCAATGCCGCGCGCCACCAGGCGGTCGAGGTGCGGCGTGTGGATATCGGCATTGCCGAGCGCGGCGATGGTGTCGAACCGCTGCTGATCGGTCATGATGTAGAGGACATTGGGGCGGGCATCGGCCATGGTGGACTCCTTGCTGAAGAAATCTTCCGCAGACGGTTCCGGCGGTTCACTCGGAAGGAGCGGCTGCGCCTCCGTCTTCCGGCACGATGCGCCGGACCGTGGCCTCGCCGCCCGCGACGCAGACGCTTTCGATGCGGAGCTCCTGCGCTTTGTCTTCGTCAAAGAGGGGCTCGATGACGAGACGGTGCTCGACGTCCGGGTCGAGGCCGGAGCGGACCTTCTGCAGGAGCCGCGTGTTGCCGCCGAAGCGCCGGGCGGAGGCGTCCAGCACCTTGGTTCGGTTGTAGTGGGGGCCGAATTCCAGCACCTCGCCGTCCAGAACGATGCGGTATTGTCCCGAGTCCACCGTCGAGGTCCCGAAGAGGAGGATGCTCTCGGCGCGGATGCCGAGGACCAGCGGTTCCGGCGCAGGGAACGGCCCCTTCGCGCGCCGCGTGAACCGGGGCGCATTGTGGGCGACCGCTTCGGTGCCCACCCAGCGGGCCATGTAGGCATCGTAGAACGCGGAGGTCCGGAGCGGCCCCTCCACCGTCCACCCCTCGGGCAGCGACTCCAACTCGGCCAGGCGGAAGCGGTTGGGGCGGAGGTACGTGTCCGCGTGGAGCATCTCGTCCGGGGCCCGGCAGACGACGTCGTGGTTGACCCCGGCCAGGAACGCGTCCCAGACCGCGTCCGCGAAGAGGGCATACCCTTCGTCGCCGGGGTGCGCGGCGTCGCGGTGGACGGGATAGAGTTCCTCCGCGGTGTAGCGGTGCTCCACGTGGATGGCCTGGCGGACGCGCTCGATGGCGTCGCCGACCGGAACGTTGTAGGCGGCGGCAATGCGCTTGTGCGCCACCACGCGCGGCAACGGGTCCAGCGTCTCCGGCTTCAGGTGCCACTGGAACGGGAAGATGGCGATGACCATCGGAATGCCGAGTTCGTCCACCGTGCGCCGCACCAGCGACTCGTATGCAGCCAACTTGTCCGGATCGCTCCCCTGGTGTCCATCGTTGGCGGTGAAGTCGAGGAAGACGAGGTCCGGATCGCGGGCCGCCACGTCACGGTCGAAGCGGTAGACGCCCAGCAGGCTCGGCGTACCGCCGATGGCGGCGTCGTAGAAGCGGAAGTGCGCTTCGGGGTAGCGTTTGCGTAACCGGTCGGCCATGTTGCCGCGGTAGGAGGTCAGGTTCGGATCGGTGGCGTTCGAGCCCCAGGTGAGCGATCCGCCGAAGAAGACCACGTTCAGGTGCGCCCCGGACCGCGCACGCGCGTCGAACGCGGCAAAAGCGGCGCCCGTCGCGTCGGAACCGTGTCCCGGCCCGTCCGGACGGGGGGCGTGCGCTGTTGCGCGGCGGTCGGCGGCCGGATCGGCGGTGCAGCCGGCGGCGAGCAGGCTCGACGCAACGAAGACGACGAAGGCGAGCATCTGAAAGCGACGGATAAGGCGCAGAGTGCAGAGGATCGGCATAGGGTATCTCCCAGTCATTCGGAAGGAGGATGTGTTGCCGGTTCCGGGAGATTATAGAACCAAGAGCAGACTTTCGCCACGAAAACCTGTGCGTCAGGGCCGCAGAGACGCGGGTCGACACGCGGGCGCGGGGGAGGGACGCAACGTCCCGCAGGCAGTCTACACGTCCGGGTGCGCCTGTTCGCGGTAGGCGGTGGGGGCGAGGCCGGTCGCTTTCCGGAACGCTTTGCTGAAGGCGTAGATGTCCGAAAATCCGACACGCGCGGCAATCTCCTTGCAGAGAAGATCGCTCGACGACAGGAGCACCCGCGCCGCCTGGATGCGCAGGCTGTGCTGGTACGCGATGGGGGAGGCGCCGTAGCGCTTGCGGAAGCGGCGGGCGAAGTGTTCGGGGCTCAGGTTGGCCTCGGCGGCGAGGTCGGCGAGGGTGATGCGCGTGGCGTATTGCTCGCGCAGGATCCGGTGCGCCCGCTCCAGCGGCCCGTCCGCGTCCCGGCCGCGCTCGGGGGTGGCGTACACCTCCTCGGCGAGGAAACGGAGCATGCCGGCCAGTTCCACGTGGCCGGCGTAGAGGGCGCAAGTGCCCGGCCCGGTAAGGGCTTCCAGCAGCGCGACGAACCGCTCCGCCAGCCGCTCGGCACAGCCCTGGTTCAGGTGGCGCGGTACGGCGACGGGGTCGAGCAGCACGCCCAGAACCCGCCCCAGCATGTGGTGAAACGGCTCCCGCAACGGCCCCGCGTCGCTGTCCAGCACGAATGTGACCTCCCGGTACGCGCAGCCGCCGGGGTCGAGCGGGGTGAAGTCGTGTCGCTCGCCGGGGCCGGTAAGCATCAGCGTGCCCGCGCGCGCCAGGCGGCGGCCGTCGGGGGCGTAGAAGCGGGTGACGCCGCGGGTGAAGAGCAGGATATGGTAAGCCGGGTGGACGTGCCCCGGCCCGGCGTGCATGCGCTGCTCGCGCGGTTCCTCCAGCGTCGCATGCTGGATCCGGGCGCGGTAGAGCTGTCCCTCACGCTCGATCTGCAGCAGTTGCGGCCGGTTCGCCTGGTTCGCGGGTTCGGTGTATCGCATCGCACGATCCGTCAAGATTCGACAAACGAAGCGCCGGATCCACCATCGACACAGCATCCTGTAACGCGTATCGTATGCGCTTGCGAAACGGGATGCAAGGGGCGATTGGTCCCGAAAGGCAAACGGTTCACGGAACGCAAAAAGGAGAAACAAGATGACAACCGCACCCATCGAAACCGTCGATCACGAACGCTGTGTCCGGGAGCTGCTGGCCGAAACGCGGGCGCATGACGGCCTCGCGCCGGTGGATCTGGACCGTTTCTGGGCGGATCAGGCCGTCGCGGCGGCGGATCCCTTCGGCGCCGACATTCCGCAGGCGCCGCTCGGGATCATGATGTCGTGGGAGTGCATCCCGACGGAACTGGGCGTGGAGAGCGAC
Organism: uncultured Planctomycetales bacterium; assembly: GCA_964553265.1. Lineage (GTDB taxonomy): Bacteria > Planctomycetota > SZUA-567 > SZUA-567 > JAFGNG01 > CAZKKD01. Next base: position 3,946 of record CAZKKD010000357.1, read on the forward strand.
CCCTGGCGCTACATGCATGACAAAGAATGGGCCCTGGAGCTCAACAAGGCGTACAACGACCGCGCCGAGCGCATCGTCGGCCGACGCCTGCTGAACGAGGCGCCGCCGTCCGACAAGCCGCGTTTTCCGGCGCACAAGGGGCTGCACGATCTCTTCGAAGCGAAGAACGAGTGGCACGCCGGATCCTGGTGGCTGCAGCAGTCCGCGCACGGTGAGGACGGGCTGCGCGCGCTGTTGGACCGGGTGGAGGCGCGGTTGGACGACCTCCGCGCGTGGATGCTGCCGGAGGACTGGGCCGAGCGGAAGGCCGAGTGCCTGGCCGCCGGCGTCAAGCCGCCGCTCTACCGCGGCCAGCGCGGGCCGGTGACCTTCGCGACGTCGGTGTACGGGACAGAGGAGTTTCTGTTTCTGGTGCTGGACAATCCGGACCTGGCGGTTCGGTTTCGGGATGCAATCCTGCGCGGGATGCTCGGGATTGCGGCGGTGTTGGACGAGGAGGCGGGCCACACGCCGGAGACGGCGCCGCGGGGGTTCAGCTTCTGCGACGACAACTGCTGCCTCATGACGCCGGAGATGTACGAACTCTTCGCCTACCCGATCCTGAAGGGGATCTTCGACCGGTACAGTCCCGACGCCGGCGACCACCGCTTTCAGCATTCGGACAGCGCGATGGGGCACCTGCTG
>CAZKKD010000358.1:0-4625 GCA_964553265.1 uncultured Planctomycetales bacterium
CCGTCGTCGAGGACGCGCCCTTCGCCCACGGCCTCCACGCGGCCTTCCTTCGGCTTTTCCTTCGCAGTGTCGGGGAGCACGATCCCCCCCTTGGTCACGTCCTGCGCCTCGAGACGCTTGACCAGAATCTTGTCGCGCAACGGAACGACTGCCATTCCCGGTTCTCCTTACCAAAAGCGTTCTGTCGATGCCGAGTCCGTCTATCTGTCGGCGAACTGTACGCCGTTTCCCTGCCAATCGCGGTGTCGGGGCGATCCTGTCGCGTTGCCGCGCCCTGCGCCCCGAACCCCGCCGAATGGGAGACAAGTCCTGCGCAGCAACCACATCACGCCGACGCGCAGAACCCGTCGATAGAGGCATGTATTTACAAGGCGCGTTCCACACGGGGCCAAGTTTTTTAAATCGTCGTAACTTATTGCTGTGGAATGCTCTGGGGATTCCCCAAAATGGAAGGTGCCGGCGGGCGGGTCGGCCGGCCCTGTCATTCTGACGCGGTTGGGGCAAGGGGGCGCGGGCTGTGCGACGGCGGCTGTTACACAACTGTTACACCTTCTGCAGAACTTTTCCCTGTCCCGGGGCGTCTATCCCCTCGGGTTGCGGCGGAGACGGACTTCGCCGCCCCTGGTGGGTGGACGAGCGGTTGCACGAGACGCAGGTTAAGGAGACAGACGATGCGGACGCGGACGAAGCGGTGGCTGCGCTGGGGGCTGGCGGTGGCGGGGGCTTCTGCGCTCGTGCTGGTTGGATTGCGGGGGGCGCCGGGGCGGGCCGACGAGCCGGCCGCGGATGCGGGCGGGCGCGTGGCGCTCGACGCGACGCACACGCTCGGCGAGGCGATCCGGGTCGGCAACGTCACCGCCTGGCCCGTCTACAGCACCCGCACGCACAAGGCCGCGCCCGACTACATCACCCTCGCCGAGGCGCAGGAGGCCGGCGACGTGGTCATCCGCGAAATCGGCGCCACCGCCGACGATGCGGACGCACCCGCCGAAGACGCCGGCGACGCTGCAGAAGCCCCCGCCGCGCAACCGGCGAAGGAGCCGCAAGCCGTCGAGGCCGTTCCGCAGGAAGAGGGGGAGCCGGACGCGGCTCCGCGGCAGCAGGACGCCCCGGCAGAGGCGCAGGCTGCCAACGGCCAGGCGCAGGTCGACGGGCCCCTTACGCAGACGCAGGTCCAGACGCAGACGCAGACGCAGGTGCAGGTCAGCACCGACGTGCAGGGCGAGGTGGGGCGGCTGGTGATCGAGAATCGGGGCAAGCAGCCCATCCTCGTCCTTGCGGGGACGCTGCTGAAGGGCGGCAAGCAGGACCGGCAGATCGGGCAGGACTTCATCATCCGGCCGGGCGCCTCGACGCCGGTGGACAGCTACTGCGTCGAGCACGGCCGCTGGACGGCCAGCCGCGAAGGCAAGAGCACCAGGGGGCTCTTCCAGGCCGTGCCGGTGCTCGGCACGCTCTCGGTGCGGGCGCAGGCGCAGTACGAGAAGGACCAGAACGCGGTCTGGGAACAGGTGGCCGAAGAGAACCGCAAGGCCGAAAAGGCCCCCGACAGCGGCACCCTCCTCGCCGCGGTCGAGGCCGCGCCGACCACCGACGCCGACCGCACCGCGCTGACGCGCCGACAGGAGGTGACGCGCGTCCTGGCCGAGCGCTTCGCCGTGCTCGACCGCGCCGCGCCGCGCCCGGTCGGCATCGCCTATGCCGTCGACGGTGAGGTGCGCGAGGTGCGCTTCTTCAACCACCCGGTCATCTTCCGCCGGTACGGCGAGCAGCTCTTCGCCACCATCGCCATCGAGGCCGACCTCGCCGCGCGTGAAGCCGCCGAAGGGTGGGACGCGCCGGAGGCGGAGCGGCCCGTCGCCGCCGACGTGGCTGGTCTCGTCCGCGAGATCGCGTCCGCCCGCCAGGAAGCGGCCGCCACCGAGGCCGGCAACGTGAACGTCTACCAGAAGGCCGGCGGCAAGGCGGCCGCCCGCGTCTACGCCGACGAGGCCGCCGCCGACGCCGAGGCCGAACCGGTCACCGGTGCGTACAGCAAGTACTGACCCCGCGGGCGCGCTCATTCCGTCGCGCCCACCGATTGTCGAACGGCGACAGGGTGTGCCGGGCGACCGCATATCCGCCGTGGGCCCGGCGGTCCCGTCCTCGCTCTACGCCCTGGAGCGGACTTTTGTCGGCAATCCACGCCGCGTACACTCCCGCTTCCGCCCGGCTTTCCCGTTGACAGGGAGGGCCGGGTTGTGCTGCAATCACGACGGGCCCGGTTCCGGGTCCGCCATCCGGCGTGGGGGAGGGGGCCATGACCGAGCGCAACGGACTGCCCGAGGATCGCGCGGACTACCCGCAGATCGGGGCGGATCTCGTCGAGGAGATCCGCTTTCGCAGCGTGGCGCCGGCGCACCTGGCCGCGATCAAGGAGCGCATCCGCAACGTTTCCCGCGGGGGGGTGCTGGTGCGGGTCGAGTCGCGCCCCGCCGTCAACAGCATTGCCGAAATCCGCTACCGCACCGCCGCCAACGGGCCGCTCATCGAGGCGGTCGGTCTCGTCCGCTGGGTGGAGGCCAGTCCGCCGGCGGCGGGCATCCAGTTTGTCCGCGTCAGCGCCAACCGCGCCTCGCGGCGCACCAGCCGCGTGGTTCCCAAAGCCGACGCTCCCGGCGCGCCCCCCGCGACCACCGTCTACGCCGAGGGCCCGGTCCTCTACGTCAAGGGGGTGCTCGGATCCGGGGCGTACAACGGGTTCGTCTCCTGCTGGGCGAAGACGCTGGCCGCACCGTCGGACCGGCTCATCATCGACCTCACCGGCGTCACCCGCATCAGCAGCATGGGGGTGGGGCTCCTGGTGGGCGCGCACATGGACGCGACAAAGCAGGAGAAGTCGCTCACCATCAAGGTGCCGGTGGCCTTCCAGCGGCTCCTGGGCGTTTCGGGCATGGACAGGGTGGCGCGGTTCGTCTACGTCGATCCGCGCGGCGGGCGGGTGGAGCCCGATGCCGGCGACGAGGACGAAGCGCTGATCGGCGCCCCCCCGCCGCCGGCGGACGCCTCGGGCGAGACCTTCCTCGACGTCGACGAAGCGGCCGACCCCGTCGCCGAAGCCGAAGCCGAACTCCAGCGCGAACTCGACAACATGCGCAAGGAGAGCGGCGGGGACGCCTAAGCTGCCTGCAGGTGGCCCGGGATGTGTCGCCGCGCGGGCAGTGCCGTGGACGGGCCGGGTTGCGGCGCTATTTCTGCATGTGCGACCCTGTCGCGGTCCCGTGCAAGGAAGGGGTTGGGATGCCTCCCGAGGACGTGGTCACCGAAGCGCCGCAGGCGGCGCCGACAACGGTATTGGGGCTGCTGTACGCGGGCGGTCTGTGGAATGCACTGATCCTTGTTCTGGCTTTCGTGCTGTTGATCCTCTTCGTTGCGGCTCTGCTGACCCGGTCGCGCAGGCTGGCGCTGATCAATCTCGGCGTTGCGTTCTGCCCCTTCCTTCTGGGCGTGGCCGGCACGTATGCGCTGCAGTTGACCGGCTTTGCCGATATTGCGAGAAGGCCCACGGCCACCATACTGGATGTCTGCGCCGGGTTGTACGTGGCGTCGTTCTGTCAGGTGCTCGGCCTGCTTGTGAGCGTTCCGGCCGTGATTGCGGCACTTCTCCTTCTGGCGCGTACGCTTCCGGCTGGGGAGGCGGCCAGCGGAGAGGATGCGATGGAGAGGGACGACAGTGTTTGAGGATCCGTTCGGTCCCGACTTCGTTGCGACCGATCCCGCGTGGCTGCCGGTCCATCCCCAGGTTGTCGGGATGCTGCTGTGGGGGTGGGGCCTGGTGGCGATCCTGGTGCTCATCTTCGTGCTGCTGCGTTTCCGGACGGCGCGGGGCGCCTGCGTGGCGTTGGCGTGCGCCATTCCGCTTCTCATGCTTGGGCTCTTCGCGCTGCTCAATCTTCGCGGTTGGGGGCTGGCTTTTGTGCTGCTGCCATGGGAGGGAAGAGAAGAAGCCCTGCAGGCGGCGTATGCCTCCCTGGTCGCCGGTTCGAGTGAAGCCCTTCTCGTCTCGTTTGCGCCGGGCCTGCTGGCGGTCTGGTGCTCGCTGTGGCTTCTGTTGCGTCCGTCTCGCGTTCCCTGCAGTCGCGCATAGCGCGTAGCGTTTGCCGGAGGGAGGGCCGCCATGCTTCCCGTATCGTGTTTCGGGTGGCTGTCTTACGCAGGGCTATGGGGGCACCTGAGTCTTCTGCTCGGGATGGTTCTGCTTGTGCTTCTTGCGTTCGGTTTCGTCACGCGCTCGCGTCGCCTGGCCGTGCTCTGTACCGGGTTTGCGTTCTGTCCTGTCCTGGCCATACTGGGTGCGTTTTTCAGTTCCCTGTTTACCGGCTTCGGGCAGATCGTGCGCAACCCGTTCCCCACCGCCCAGGACCTGTGCGCCGGCATTGCCGTGGGGTGCGTAGGGCCGCTGCTCGCCGTCTTCGTGATGCTGGTCACGGTGCCGACGGCGTTCCTGCTGCTGGCAGTCGTTTCTTGGGCTGCAAATCACGAGGAGCCGAACCCATGACCCGCTTCCCGGTTGCATGCCTCCCCTGTTGCGCGGTTGCGCCTGTCGGCGGCCAGATGCGCGCGGGGCAAGGTGCAGCGCCGCCGCC
>CAZKKD010000359.1:0-4546 GCA_964553265.1 uncultured Planctomycetales bacterium
GCGCGCTTCGGTCGGGACACCGGCGAGCACGAGGAAGCGCGCCCGCTCCGTCCGGACGTCCAGGAAGGAAACGCGGCCGGACGTTTCCGCCTCGGCCAGCAGAAGCGCCGCTTCGGCGGGACGGCCGGCCTGGCCGATCCAGAGCGCTTCCAGCGCGGCCCCGTCGGCGGCGCTCCACCCATCCAGGCGCCCCTCGCCGAGCGGGATGCCGCCCGCGCGCAGGCGCTCCAGCTCCGCCGGCGAGAGAGCTTCCAGGAGATCGCGCAGGATGATGCGGAAGCGGTACTGCTCCGGGCGGTGGCGCAGCGTCCGCAGCACGAGGCCCAGCTTCCGCGCGCGCGATTCCGGCGTTTCCTCCGGCACAAGGGCCGCGATCCGCGACTCGACCTGAAGGCCCCAGATGGCGAGCGACGGGAGGAAGGGGAAGCGTTCGAGTTCCCGCGCCAGCCGCACGCGCTCCGCCCGCAGCGCAGCCGCACCCCCCCCCCGGCGCACCGCTGTCGCATGCACACCCAGCGCCCGCTGCCAGAGGTCGACGTCCTGCGCCAGCGCCAGCGCCCGGCGGGCCGCCGTCTCGGCAACAGCAAACTGATCGTCCTTCAGCTTCAAAGCGCCGTCAGCCAGAACCGCCTGCCCCGCCACGCCGATGAGCGCCGCCACCGCGAGGAGCACCGCGGCGAGGGCCGTCATGCCGCGCAGAAGCGCTCCGGACGGCACGACGCGGACGGCCAGGGCGTCCGTCGCCGCGCCCGCCGCGGTTTCGGCGCGCCGGCTGCCGGTCGCCAGCGCGAACCCCAGCAGCAACGCGCGGAACGCGGCGATGTCCTCCTGCTGATAGGCGGGGCTGAAACACCCGTCCGCCCAGAGACCGGCCAGGACGAGGAGCGCCGCGCCCGGCACACCCAGCGCAGCGACGCGGAAGACGCCGCCGTTGGTCCGCCGCCAGCCCCGCCAGGCCGCCGCCGCGGCCAGCGCCCAGAGGGCCAGCCAGAGCATGCCCCCGGGCAGTCCGCCTTCGACGAAGGGCTGCAGCGGCTCGCAATGCGCCGCGTAGGTCCAGCCGCCGCGCTGGCCGTGGAGATAGGTGGCCGTGTCCTCGGTCATGCCGGCGGCGTAGAAGTAGAGCCCCGGCCCCCACCCGGCCAGCGGACGGTCCGCCGCGGCCTGAAGCGCCGTGCGGACGTAGAGCGGCCGCGCCCCCCAGCTCGACGCATACTGCCAGGTGCGCCCCTCCGGGGTCTGCAGAAACCACGCGAGCCCCGCCACCGCCACCGCCACGAGCACCAGGCTGCCGCCGAGGTAGACCCCGCGACGCTGGCCGGCATACACGAGCCCGAGCATCCAGAGGCCCGCCGCCACCCCCACCTGGGCAGAGAGCGTCGCGGCCAGCACCACCGGCGCGAGGCAGAGCACAAAGGCAACCCCGGCCGCCGCCGCATGGCGCGACCGCTGCTTTGCCGCATCGTGCAGAAGCGCCCCGGCCGCCAGCGTCGAGGCCATCGCAAACGCGCCCAGCGCCGCCGGCATCCCGAAGGGGAACATCATCCGGCCGGTGGAATAGTACGCCAGCGACAGGCCCCCCACGTGGGCCGCAATGCAGCCGACGCCGACCAGCGCCCCGGAGAGCGCGAGCGCCCGCAGCAGGCCGCGCTGCCGTCCGGGCTCCGCACACGCCAGGAGCGCCGCCAGGAGCACCATCGCTTCCTGGGCGAAGCGGACAAACCCCATCCGCGCCTCGGGCCGGAGCGCTTCGGGCGCGAACCAGGTTCCGGCCCGGCTCCACCCCAAGGTCGCCAGGACCGCCAGCGCGGCCCAGCGTCCCGTCCGGCCGACCTCGCGCCAACGTGCGCGCCACGCCGCGCCGCGCCCGCGCAGCGCGACGCCAACCAGGATGGCGGCCGCCAGGATCGGCAGGACTGCGTCCCGCAGCGCGGACGGGTAGAAGGTCAGCCACGGCGTCCAGCACCACGGCCAGATCAGCAGCACCCACCCCGGCGCGCCCCCGACCCAGGCGTTCGCGCGGGCACCGGATTCCTGCGGTGCAGCAACTGGTTCCGTCATCAAGGGCTCCCCGGCTGGCCAAAGCGCATCGCGCCCGAAACGGGCGCCCCCGCGAAAGAGCGGTCTCCGCTGCGGAGGGAGGATCACCGATCAAATGATAGGCAACGGCATGCCCCGGCGCAACGGTTGGTCCGCCCGGTTGGCGATTGCGGATCGGGGCGCGGCACGCTACGATGCGGACATGGATGCTTTGACCGACGTGATCGTGGTGGGGGCGGGACATGCCGGCTGCGAGGCCGCGCTGGCGGCGGCGCGGCTGGGCTGCGACGTGACGCTGGTCACCCTCCACCTCGACACCATCGCCCAGATGAGCTGCAACCCCGCCATCGGCGGCCTGGCCAAGGGGCAGCTTGTGCGCGAAATCGACGCCCTCGGCGGCGCGATGGGCCGCGCCATCGACGCGACCGGCATCCAGTTCCGCATCCTCAACCGCCGCAAGGGCCCCGCCGTCCAGAGCCCCCGCGCCCAGGCCGACAAGCGCGCCTACCAGCAGTGGGTGCAGCACCGCATCGAAGCCGAACCGCGCATCACCCCCCGCATGGACGAAGCGGTCGACCTCCTGGTGGAGGACGGGCGGGTCCGGGGCATCCGCACCGCGCTGGGGATGACGCTCCGCGCGCCGGCGGTGGTCCTGACGACCGGCACCTTTCTGGGCGGGCGGATTCACATCGGCGACTACAGCGGCCCCGGCGGCCGGCACAACGAGGCCGCGGCCGACGCGCTCGGCGACCGGCTGCGCGAACTCGGCTTTCCGGTCGGCCGGCTCAAGACCGGCACGCCGCCGCGCATCCACGCCGACAGCGTCGACTACGACCGCCTGGAGCTGCAGCCCGGCGACGATCCGCCGCAGCCGTTCAGCTTCCTCACCGAGCGGATCGAACGTCCGCAGATCCCCTGCCACATGGTCCACACCACCGAGGCGACCCACCGGATCGTGGAGGCGGCGCTGCCGCGCGCGCCCCTCTTCAGCGGGCGGATCACCGGGACCGGGCCGCGCTACTGCCCGAGCTTCGAACTGAAGGTGAAGCGCTTTCCCGACCGCCTGCGCCACCACCTCTACCTGGAGCCCGAAGGGCGCGACACGAAGGAGGTGTACCTCAACGGGATGGCGACGAGCCTGCCCCACGACGCCCAGGAGGCGATGGTCCGGAGCGTCCCCGGCCTGGAGGCGGCACGCATCCTCCGCTACGGGTATGCGGTGGAGTACGACTACGTTCCGCCGCGCTGCCTGCGGCACACGCTGGAGACGCGCACGGTGCGGGGGCTCTACCACGCCGGGCAGATCAACGGCACCTCCGGCTACGAAGAGGCCGCCGCGCAGGGCCTTCTCGCCGGCGCCAACGCCGCGCTCGCCGTCCAGGAGCGCCCGCCGCTGGTGCTGGACCGCGCCGCGGCGTACATCGGCGTGCTCGTCGACGACCTGGTCACCAAGGACACCGACGAACCGTACCGCCTCTTCACCAGCCGCGCCGAGTACCGGCTCCTCCTGCGGGCGGACAACGCCGACCTGCGCCTCACCCCCATCGCGGGGGCGCTGGGCCTGGTCGGGCCCGAACGGACGGAAGCGACCGAACGCCTCCGTGCGGAGGTGGACGCCACGCGCGAGCGGCTGCGCCGGCGGCGGCCCGACGGGGTGTCGCTCGAAAAGCGGCTCCGCCAGCCCGAGACCGACCTCGCCAGTCTGGCGACGCTCGACCCCGACGGCGGGTGGGATGCGCTGCCGCCACGGGTGGCCGAACAGGTGACGGTGGAGACGAAGTACGAGGGGTACATCCTCCGGCAGCACGCCGACATCGAGGCCTACCGGCGGGCCAAGCGGACGCGCATCCCCGACGACTTCGACTACCAGCCCATCACCGGCCTGCGGGCGGAGGCGAAAGAGAAGCTGCAGGTGTTCCGGCCCGCCGACCTGGAGAACGCGGGCCGCATCAGCGGGGTCAGTCCCGCCGACGTCGCGGTCCTCGCCGTCCACCTCAAGCGCCGCGACGCCGCCGCCCTGCCGACCGACGCACCGGCCGGCTGACCCGCGTTCCGCTCATTCCAGGCGCGATTCCGGTGGCGGACCGCTGCCGCCTCCGTGCGCGGAACGGTCCGGCGGGCGTGCGGCCCGGGCGCGGTCAGGCGTCCCGGACGGCGCGGTCGATGGCGATGACCGGCGCAAGGAGGGTGTCGAGTTCGTCGAGAGGGACCATGTTCGGTCCGTCGCAGAGGGCGCGGCCGGGATCGTCGTGGACCTCGAGGAAGAGCGCGTCGATGCCGGCGCCGGCCGCCGCACGCGCCAGCCGCGCCACGAATTCGCCCTGGCCGCCGGACCGGTCGCCCCGCCCGCCCGGCAACTGCACGCTGTGCGTGGCGTCGAAGACAACCGGCACGTCGAGGCCGCGCAACAGCGGCAATGCCCGCATATCGCTTACGAGCACGTTGTACCCGAAGGCCACGCCCCGCTCGGCTCGGCGCCCGTTGCGGTTTCCTGCGGCTTCTCACC
>CAZKKD010000360.1:0-4518 GCA_964553265.1 uncultured Planctomycetales bacterium
GTCGTCCATGTACCGGATGCCGCAGTCGTACCCGTCAATCATTCTGCGGAGGTCCGCCATGCTCCGCAGCGCACCCGGGTAGCGGGGGAAGCGGGGGCTTTCGGAGTCGTCGTACATCGCGATCTCCAGCGCCTTGTGCGGGCCCACCATCTTCTGGTGCTCGGCCAGCACCTCCTCGGTCAGCCACGCCGGCAGCGGATCCTCCGCGAACGGGTCGCCGAACGCCTCCGGCGCGCGGTAGGGGGTGTGCGGGTCCCAGTAATTGACGTGGAGGAACCAGTCGTCCTGTTCGGCGTTGCGCTCGATCCAGTCCAGGACCACCGGGGTCACGTGCTCGGCCGACTCCATGCCGCCCTGGCCGGTGTTGTGCATCTCCTTGAAGCCGGCGTAGAACCAGAAGCTGCTGTGGCGCTCGGCGAAGGGGCTGATGCTGACTGTGTGCATGCCCGCGCGGCGGAAGACCGCCGGCAGGCTTTCGCGATCCATGCGGCTGCGGAACCCGCGCTCCGCCCCGTCCAGGCGCATGTCCGCGGCCGTCCCGCCGTGGCCGATGGCGCCGTTGTGGATGCCGAAGCGCCCGCTCATCAGCGCCGCCCGCGCGGGCAGGCACGGCGCGTCGGAGGAGTAGTAGTTGTCGAACCGGACGCCCTCGGCCGCGATCCGGTCGATGTTGGGCGAGGTCTCGCGGTGGTACCCGTAGCACCCCAGGTGGTCCGGGCGGAGGGTGTCGAGGTCGAGGAACAGGACGCGCATGCTTCGTCTCCTTCGGTGGCCCCGCCGGGCCGCTGCATGGGCGGTCCGGGCGGTGCGGCGGCGGTTGGTCAGCGGGTTGCGGAACTCGCCCCCATGCGGGCGTCGTCTGTCGGATCCGGCGGTGCGGCGGCGTCGGAACGGCCCAGATCGGCCGCCGCACGGGCCAGCGCGGCGCGGCGACGGGCCTGCGCGGCCGCCGCGTTGGGGGTAAAGCACATCGCGACCGCCAGTACCCCCAGCAGCACCGCCCCGTCCAGAACCGGGGCGGCCATGCGCTTCACGCCGTTGTTGTTGTAGTTTGTCTCGATGGCAAAACGCGCCTGGCGCGCCGTCGCGACGGCCTCGCGCGCGTCTGCCACGGGCACGGACGCGCGTTCGCCGCGGGTGTCGTAGCACCACAGCCCCTCGCCGACCGGCGGCGCGTCGGCGGCGAAGGCCAGGCCGATGGTGGCGACCGCGTCGAGTTCGTCGTCCCAATGACGCACAAACCCTATCTGCGCCTGGAGTTGCACCACCGCTTCCGGCGGTGCGGCGCGCCGGGTGATGATCAGCCCCTTTTCGGCAACGGTATACCACTCTGCGGTCTGCCCGGTCTCCGCCGCGAGGCGCTCCAGGACCGCCTGGATGCGCTCCTCGAAGCCGGGGCGCCCCCCTGCGGGGACGATCCGCGCCACCGCCCGGAACGCCTGGCCCCCGTCAACGCGTTCCATCAGCCCTTCGGTGACCAGCGTGGCCAGGATGCGCCGGACCGACGATTTGGGGTAGCCCGAGGCCTGCGTGGCAGCGTCCAGCGTGCGCGGCAGGCCGTCGGCGAACTGGCGCAGGAGGGAAAGCCCGCGGGACAGGCCGGGGACGGGGGACTTGCGCATGCGCGTTCCATTCGTGAAATCAATGCCAAATATGAAACTATCAGGCAGGAATGGAAATGCAAGCGAAAACTCGCGATGGTGGGAAGAATGTCGTTATGCATTATTCTGGAACAAGTTGCGAGTCGATTTGGGGCAGGGGAGCTGCTTCAGGCCGAGGGGGCCGGGTTGTTGGAGGTGCGCAGCGTGTCGTCGACGAGGCGGACGATGGCCTCCATGTCGGCGGGTTTGCCGACGACGGCGGCGACATTGGGCTCGAGCTCGAGGTGCGCCTGCTGGGTGGACTCGATGTAGCCGGTGAGAACGATGACGGGGCACTGCGGCAGGGAGACGCCGAGGAGGCCGATCATGTCCTTGCCGTCCATTTCGGGCATCCGGTAGTCGGTGAGGACGAGGTCGGGCTCGCGTTCGCGCAGGGCGGAGGTGAGGCCTGCGTGCCCGTGCTGGACACAGCGGATCTCGTGGCCGGCACGGCGCAGCCAGGAAGCCAGCACCGCGGCGACATCGCTGTCGTCTTCCACGATCAGGACATAGCCCATGGCGTCCCGTTCTTCTCCCAGGGGTTGGCGCCCTTCTGCCAATGCAAGCAATGTAGCACAATTCGCAGGAATGGCAAGTGTGAAATCCGGGCGCAGGACGAATCTTTGCGTTCGTCCCGGCGCCCCCGCGGAGCAGGCCGGAGCGGGAGGGGAACCGGCATGGTGGGGCGTTCCGGCGCAACTCATTCCGCATGTGGTGATTGGAGGCGGGAAATGCATTTTGGGCGACGTGGGCCGGGCGCCTGTGAAAGGAGAAGAAGGCGAATTCATGTTTTTTTTGCAAAATCGCCTGAAAAGTGATTGACGGAGGGCCCCCCACTCGCTAGTCTACTCGGCTTCCCCACTGCCGAACGGAGTCCGGCGGTGATGTTTGGAGAAGGCGGAGCGGAAGCATAAGCCCCGCCGTGGTGCCCGTTAGCGCGGGACTCCTGACGCCGATTCGCCCCTCGCACCGAAAGGACGGGGCGGCGAAAACGGGGGTTTTGTTGTTTTCACGGAGCGGCGGCAACCGGGGGCGATTCGCCACGGACCGCCTTCGGGTCGATACGGACCCGGGGAGAAGGTACGATGATCGAGGTTCCGGTCTACGATCGCCAGGGACAGGTAGTCGAGACGCTTTCGTTCGACGAGACCTGCCTTGGCAAGACGGTGCACAAGCAGTTGCTGCACCAGGCGATTGTACGGCACGAAGCCAACCAGCGCGTCGGTACCCACTCGGCGAAGAACCGCACCGAGGTGGTCGGCACCGGTCACAAGCCCTGGCGACAGAAGGGGACCGGGCGCGCGCGTGTGGGCACCAAGCGCAACCCCCTGTGGCGGGGCGGCGGCGTGGCCCACCCGGTGAAGCCGCGTGACTACACCAAGCGCATGTCGAAGAAGGCCCGTCGCGTGGCGCTCCGGAGCGCGCTCCTGGGCAAGCTTCGCGACGGCGAGATCAAGGTGGTGACCGATCTCGATATGGCGGCCCCGAAGACCAAAGAGGCCGCGGCGTTCCTGAAGGCCATCGGCGCGGACCGGAGCTGCCTGGTGGTCCTGCACGCGCCCCACGCGAACGCCTGGACGTCGGTGCGCACCCTCCCCAACGTCGACATGACGCCGCTGAAGGGGATGAAAGCCCACGGCGCGCTCCTGCGCAAGCACATCGTCATGACGAAGGATGCGCTCACGGCCATCCCCGAGGAGATCTGCTGATGGATCCCTACAAGGTCATCAAGCGCCCGGTCTACACGGAGAAGTCGCACGAGGGGATCGAATTCCTCGAGACGTACACCTTCGACGTGGCCGAGGATGCGACGAAACTGGATATTCGCGAGGCGGTGCAGACGCTCTGGGGCGTCAAGGTGGCGTCGGTCCGCACGATGAACGTGCGCGGCAAGCGACGTCGCTATCGCTTCCGGCACGTCGGCATGACGCGTACGTGGAAAAAGGCGATTGTGCGACTCGCGGCGGGACACGCGATCGACGCATTGAAGTAAGACAACGAATTCCGACGGCCCGGGCGGCGACTTCTGTCCGGGCCGCGTTTGTGCGGGGAGCCAGCGATGCCGATCAAGCAGTACAAAGCGACGACGCCGGGGATGCGCGGCATGACCGCGCTGGAGACCGGCGATCTGTCCAAGAAGCGGCCCGAGAAGTCGCTCATCGAGCCGATCCGCAAGAAGGGCGGGCGCAACTCGCGCGGCATCATCACCGCCGGCAACCGCGGCGGCGGGGCGAAGCGCTACCTGCGGAAGATCGATTTCCGCCGCAACGACCGCGACGGCATCACCGCCAAGGTGGCGGCGATCGAGTACGACCCCAACCGTTCGGCGCGGATTGCGCTCCTGCACTATGCCGACGGCGTGAAGCGCTACATCCTGGCCCCGCAGGGGCTGACGCCGGGGACGCACGTCATCGCCGGCGAGAAGGTGGATCCCGAGGTGGGCAACTGCATGCCGCTGTCGGGGATTCCGCTCGGCATGCGCGTTCACTGCGTGGAGTGCCAGCCCGGCCGCGGGGCGCAGATTGCCCGCTCGGCGGGGATGCAGGTGACCCTGATGGCCAAGGAAGGCAAGCGCGCGGTGCTGCTGATGCCCTCGGGCGAGCTGCGCACCGTTCCGCTCACCTGCCGGGCCACCATCGGCACCGTCGGCAACATCGAGCACTCGCTCGTGAAGATCGGCAAGGCGGGCAAGATGCGCCACCGGGGCCGCCGGCCGCACGTGCGCGGCAACGTGAAGAACCCGGTCGACCACCCGATGGGCGGCGGCGAGGGCCGGCGCGCGGGCGGACGCCCCCCCTGCAGCCGGACCGGCCTGCTGGCCAAGGGCGGCAAGACGCGCAACCCGCGGAAGAAGAGCAACCAGAACATTATTCGTCGG
>CAZKKD010000361.1:0-4497 GCA_964553265.1 uncultured Planctomycetales bacterium
GCGAGGCCCGGGGGGCTCCGCCCCCGGACCCGCGCCCGGGGGGGGAGGGGGCAAGGCGGGGACGGTTACCGGAACGGGATTGGGCCAGGAGCCGGGTCCGAAAAGGAAAGCGGCATGGGGGGCCTGTCTAAATGCCGTCGGGGATGGGAGCAGAACGAATGGAGCGATTCAAGCACGAAAGCAATCCGCGCCGGGTCGAGGCCCGGGTAGACGCCGATCCAGAAGGTGTCGCGCATGATCCGGTCGGCGACGGCGAGGTCGTCGGCCCGCCGGCAGGCCCGGCCGAGGTAGGCCGGCTGGCGGGCCAGGTTGCCGCCGAAGAGAAGGCGCGTGCCGATGCGGCGGGCGTTGAGGTGGCGCAGCAGGTCGTCGCGGCGGAAGGGCGCGTCCTCCCGCACCGTGAGCGGCAGGCCGAACCAGCTCGGCGCGGCCCGCGGGTCGACGGCCGGCAGATGGAAGAACGCCTCCAGGTCCGCGAGGCCCTCCCGGAGCGCGGTGAAGTTGCGGCGGCGGGCCTCGATGAAGGCGGGGAGCTTGTCGATCTGGGCGACGCCGACGGCGGCCTGGAGATCGGTCAGCTTGAGGTTGTAGCCGATGTGGCTGTAGACGTACTTGTGGTCGTAGCCGTGGGGGAGCTCGCCGTGCTGCTGGTCGAAGCGCCGGCCGCAACTGTCGTCCGCCCCCGGCGCGCACCAGCAGTCCCGCCCCCAGTCGCGGAAGGAGAGGACGAGGCGGCGGAGGCGGTCGTCGTCGGTCAGCACCGCGCCCCCCTCGCCGGTGGTGATGTGGTGGGCGGGGTAGAAGCTGCAGGTGGAGAGGTGGCCGAAGCTCCCGGTCGGCTGCCCGTCCCAGCGCGACCCGAGCGCGTCGCAGTTGTCCTCGATGAGCCAGAGGTCGTGCGCGTCGACGAGGGCGCGGATGCGGTCGAGGGCGAACGGGTTCCCGAGCGTGTGCGGCAGGATGAGCGCGCGCGTCCGCGGCCCGATGGCGGCGGCGATGCGGTCGGGGTCGGCATTGCACGTGGCGAGCTCGCTGTCGACGAAGACGGGCGTCAGGCCGCACGGGAGGATGGGGTTGGCGGTGGTCGGGAAGCCGGCGGCCGGGGTGATGACCTCGTCGCCGGGCTGCAGGCGGCGCGCGCCCAGCTCCGGCGAGGTGAGTGCGGCGACGGCGAGCAGGTTGGCCGAGGACCCGCTGTTGCAGAGGACGGCGTGCCGGACGCCGACGAACCCGGCGAGGCCGGTCTCCAGGCGGTCGGCGAAGCGACCGGCGGTGAGCCAGAACTCGAGCGAGGCGTCGACCGCGGCCACGATCTCCGCGGCGTCGAAGACCCGGCCCGCCACGGGCACCGGGTCTTCGCCCGGCCGGAAAGGGCGGTCCGGAAAGGCGGCGTCGTGGTAGTCGCGGACGAGGGCGAGGATCTGTTGGCGCAGATCGTCGGCGGTGCTCATGGGGTCGGGCCCTCCGGCGGGCGCATGGCGTCGATGGTGCGGAGCAGCCCCTCGCGCAACGGCACGGCCGCGCGCCAGTCGAGGAGCACCCGGGCCGCGTCGGGGTCGATGATGAGGTCGCGTTCGCCGGGGCGGGGCGCCGGGCGCGGTTCGCCGTCGTCGCGTTCGCGCAGGGCGGAGGGCTCGGCAATGTCCTCGGCGGGATTGGGGGCCGGGCCGGCGACGCCGGCGAGTTCGGCGATGAGCTCCGGCAGCGCGCCGATGCGCGTCGCCACGCCGGTGCCGATGTCGATGGTGCGGCCGACCGTCTCGCGCCGGAGGAGCGCCAGCGCGACGGCGGTGACCGCATCGTCGAGGTAGAGAAGGTCGATGCGCCTGTCGGGGCTGGCGATCCACGGCGTGCCGCCGGAGAGGACGTCGCGGATGAGCGACGGCACCAGCTTCTCGTCCGCCTGGTCGGGACCGTAGATGGCGGACGGGCGTACCCAGGTGACCGGCAGCGCGCCGCTGGCGGCCAGCCAGGCGGCCACCAGGCGCGCGCCCGCCTTGGTCGCGGCGTAGGGGCTGGACGGGGCGTCGCCGTCGCTGGCCTCCTCGGCGCTGCCGAGCGCCACCACGCGGGCGTGGCCGGTGCGGCGGGCCGCGTCGAGGAGGTGGGCCGTGCCCATCAGGTTGGTCCGCAGCATCGGCAGGAGGAGATCGGGCGCCGTGGCCGCGCTCACCCGGCCGGCGAGGTGGACGACGTGGGTCGGGGCGGCCCGGCCGTAGGCGGTGCGGGTGGCGTCGGCATCGGTCAGGTCGACGGCGCGGACGCGGTCGGCATCGATGCGGTCCAGGCGGTCGGACAGGTCCCAGGCCTCGACCTGCGCGCCGTGGGTGCACAGGGCCGTGGTGAGGCGGCGGCCGAGAAAGCCGGCCGCGCCGGTCACCAGCACGCGTGCGCCGGCGAAGGCGCGGAGGTCAGCGGGCCAGGAAGTCACGGTACCAGTCCACCGTTTCGGCCAGGCCGCGGTCGAGGTCCCAGGCCGGGCGCCAGCCGAGGCGTTCGCGCGCGCGGCCGGAGGCGAGGACCTGGCTGGGGATCTCGCCCCGGGCGGCGCCGCGGACGTCGGGGGGGAGGTCGGTCCGGCCGGTGGCCGCGGCGATGCGCTCGACGAGTTCCAGCACGGTGACCGGCGCGTCGTTCCCGAAGTTGAAGGCCTCGCCCGTCACGCCGTCCTCGCCGATGGCCTCCGCGAGGCGGATGTAGGCGGCGGCGATGTCGCGGACGTAGACGTAGTCGCGCACATGCGTTCCGTCGCTCCGGAGGACCGGCCGCTCGCCGGCCAGGAGGGCGCGGATCGTGCCCGGGACGATGCGGCTCCAGTTGAGGTCGCCGCCGCCGTAGACGTTGCCGCAGCGGGCCACCGCCACCGGCAGGCCGTAGGTGGCGTGGTACGTGTGGGCAAGGAGGTCGGCGCAGCTCTTGGACACCTCGTAGGGATGGACGCCCCGGAGCGGGAGCTCCTCGCGGTAGGGGAGCGCGTCGGGCTGGGGGCCGTAGGCCTTGTCGCTGGAGGCCACCACGACGCGCCCGACGCGGTCGCCGAGGACGCGGCAGGCCTCGAGCAGGTGGTAGGCGCCGCGGATGTTGGCCTCGAAGGTCGCCAGCGGCCGGCGGTGCGCGGCCTCGACCAGGGTCTGCGCGCCGAGGTGGAAGACGGCTTCGCACTCGTGGACGTTGAGGGCGCGTTCGAGGTCGGCGAAGCACTCGAGCCGGCCGTTCACCACCGTGACGCGGTCGAGGTCGCCGCTCCGGAGAAGCTCGGACTGCGGGTCGGCGTCGAGCACCAGCGCCACCACCCGCGCGCCGCGGGCGAGGAGGTCCTTCACCAGCCAGGAACCGACGATGCCGGTCGCGCCGGTCACCAGCACGGGCCGGCCGGACCAGAAGGCGACGGAGGCGGCGTCGGGATGGGGTTCGGTCATCTCACCATACCTTCCAGGGCGCGTCGCCGCTCTCCCAGAGCCGGTTGAGGAGGCGGACGTCGCGCAGGGTGTCCATGCACTGCCAGAAGCCTTCGTGCCGGTAGGCCGCGAGCTGCCCGTCCCGGGCGAGGCGCTCCAGCGGTTCGCGCTCGAAGATGGTATCGTCGCCGTCGATGTAGTCGAGGATGCCGGGTTCGAGCACGAAGAAGCCGCCGTTGATCCACCCCTCGCCGATCTGCGGCTTCTCGTCGAACTCGGCCACCAGGTCGCCGTCGAAGGTGAGCCCGCCGAAGCGCGCCTCGGGCCGGACCGCGGTGACGGTCGCCAGCCGCCCGCAGCGGCGGTGGTGCGCCACCAGCGCCCCGACGTCGACGTTCGACACGCCGTCGCCGTAGGTGAGGAGGAACGGCCCGTCGGCCACCCAGTCGCGCAGGCGGCGGAGGCGGCCGCCGGTCTGGGTGGCGAGGCCGGTGTCGACGAGGTGGACGGTCCAGTCCTCGCGGTGGCCGTCGCGCACCTCCACCGCGCCGTCGGCGAGGCGGACGGTGAGGTCGTGCCGGCGGGTGTGGTAGTTGAGGAAGAAGTCCTTGATCACCTCGCCCTTGTACCCGAGCGCGACGAGGAACTCCTTCCAGCCGTGCGCGGCGTAGATGTGCATGATGTGCCAGAGGATGGGCCACGGGCCGATCTCGACCATGGGCTTGGGCTTGACCGTGGTCTCTTCGGCGAGGCGCGTGCCGAGGCCGCCGGCGAGGAGAATGGTGCGCATGCACAGGGCTCCGTTTCGGATACCGCCCGGCGCGGCGCGCGCCCGCGGCGACCGGGATCGTATGCGGCCGGGGGGCGCTTGTAAAGCGTCAGTCCGCGGCGGGCGGGGCGGATGCGGGCCGGCCGGCGCGGTCGGCGAGCCAGGCGAGGATGCGCCGGGCGCGTTCGTCGGCGGTGTGGGCCTCGGCGTGGGCGCGGGCGGCCCGGCCCATGCGTTCGCGGAGTGCCGGGTCGGCCCCGAGCGTCCCGAGCGCGGCGGCGAGGGCCGCGGGGTCGTCCGGGTCGACGAAGCGGCAGGCGGCGTCGGGGG
>CAZKKD010000362.1:0-4497 GCA_964553265.1 uncultured Planctomycetales bacterium
CGGTGGGGGTTCCAGGTCCCGGCCGCCATCTGGCTCTCGGGGGTCGAGTCCATCTGGGGCCTCCCGATTCCCGGCCGGAGCTTCTTCGCCTCCATCGCGACCGGCGACGAGTTCGGCATCTGGTACGCCATGGTCGCGGCCAGCGTCCTCCAGGCCATCCTCACCGCGCTCTGGTTCGCCACCGGCCGCTGGCGCCGCCAGAAGGCATAACGCCCCCGCCGCGCCCGCCACACGCCGTCGGGCCTCCTGTCACAACTATTTTTACAAAACCAAGTTGCGCAAATTCGACAGGCGAATGCCTCCCTCTCCCTCCGGGAGAGGGCCGGGGTGAGGGGATTGACTCAGACTTGCCGCCCTCACCCTGACCCTCTCCCGGAGGGAGAGGGGATGGTCAGCAGCTTTCGGAGCGCTTCGAATGCCATAACAATATTATATAAAACCAGTTGCGATTACTGGCGGCGGTCCGGTGCGGTCGGTTCGGCGGCGGGGATGCGGTGGACGCGGCCGCCGTGGAGGACCGAGATGGCGCGCAGCCGCCCGTCGGTCTCTTCCAGGCGCTCGACGCGGACGTCGGGGGCGACGGTGACGCCCGGCTCGGCATAATAGACGCGCCCGCCCGGACTTGCGATCACCGCGACGGTCCGGCCGCTCTGCGGGTCGTGGACGCGGCGGGCCCGGCAGCGATCCAGCCACCATCGCCGCCAGACGCTCGGCAGGTCGCCCGCCGGCGCTTCGGCACGGCCGTTGGCGCGGGCGACACGGCGCGCAGCCTCGGCGCAGGCGGCGCGGGCGGTTTCGTCGTCCTCGCGTTCGAGCGCCAGCAGCAGCGGGTCGATCCCGTCGGCGGCCTGCCACGCCGCAAGCACCTCGGCGAGGAGCAGCCGCTCATGGCGGTCGCCGTCCCGCGCCACGGCGGCGAGCGCGCGGCGGACGGGTTCGCGCGCCGGCGCGGGGGGAAGCGACCCGCGTCCGCGGACCGCGCGCGCAACGTCCAGCAGCACCCCGCGGCGGTCCAGGCGCGGATTGGGCGGGAGATCCAGCCGTCGCCGGGCGGCGCGGACGCGGGCGAGCTCCTCGGCCGGCCGGTCGAGGAGCGCGCGGAACGCGGTCTGCCAGACGCGCGAGAGCCCCGAGCCGAGCGCCCCGAGCAGGGCGTCGCACGCGCCCGTCCCCTCCAGGAGCCCGAGGTAGGCGACCGCCTGCGGCGCAAGGGACGGGTCTTCGCTGACCGCGGTTGCCTGGAGCCGCCGACGCCCGGCGGCGTCGCCCCCGTTGGCGAGCGCCCAGGCGGCGGCGATCTGGACGCGGGGGGCGTTCCGCGGGCTTGCGAGGGCGTCGCGCAGGGCCGGGACGTCCCCGGGACGCGCGGCCACGCCGAGGCCGAGCACCGCGGCGGCCTGCAGGTTGGGCTTGCGGTAGTCGCCCAGGAACCGCCGGCACTGCGCCGGCGCATCCTCCCGTCCCAGCCCGACATACGCCAGAAGCGCCGGAATCCGGACCGCGTTGCGCGCATCGTCGATGGCCGACCGCAGCGCCAGCACGGCCTCCGGCGTGCCGAGCGCCGCGAGCGGGCCCACCGCCTCGCCGGAGAGGGGGTCGGCGGGGGTCGTGAGGACGATCCGGAGCGCGCTGGCGGCGGCCGGATCGGGCCGGCGGGCGAGCGCGGCCAGGGCGCGGCGGCGCTCCGCCAGCGGTGCGCGCCCCAGGAGCAGCCCCGCGTACGCCCCCGCGGCCGCGACAGCGTCGGGCGACGGGACGGCGGCGGGTCCGGGCTCCAGGTCGGCGCGCGCCTCCTGGTAAAGCGGGGTGGGGAGGGGGACCTCCGACGGGGCGCTGGAGTCGCGGAAGAACGCGAACGCGCGTTCGAGCAGCGACTTCTGCCGGTCAGTGAGGTCGCGCGCGGGAATGCCCGAGGGGCGGCGGCGGCGGGCGCGGTCGCGGTTGGCCGGACGCTGCGGCGTGACGCGCTGGCTGGTGTCGATCTCGATGATGCTGCGGTAGGACCCGTCCCCCTCGTCCGGAGCGGGCTGGTTCGCGATGGGGTCGTCCGCCTCCGGACCGGACGCGTCGTCGTCCCCGCAGCCCGCGCTAAGCAGCAGCGCGCCGAGCATGAGCGCGGCGGCGAGCGGGGCGTGTGAGGTGGTCCGGTGCGAAGGTTCTGCGTTCCTGCGCTTGCGGTTCGGCGGTAGGCTGTTAGACTGTAGGCTGACAGGCTGTAGGCTGACAGGCTGTTTGGGAGCGATATCGGCAAAGGCGTCGTGTAGTGAGAAATCATACGAAGCTGCGGGCATATCAGCTCGCTGACGAGTTGGCATTGATGCTTTATGAGGCAACGAAGGCATTTCCCCGCGCAGAGCAGTACGGCTTGACCGTACAGATGCGGCGCGCAGCCGTTTCCGTGCCGTCGAACATTGTCGAAGGATGCGCGCGAAGAACGGAGTCCGATTATCTTCGCTTCCTCGACATTGCATACGGTTCTCTCCGTGAATTGATGTACCAGGCTTCCCTTGCGGATCGGCTTGGCTATTTCGAAGATGGAGCCTATCCAGAAGTCTATGCAAAATGCACAGAGGCTTCCAAGGTGCTTGCATCACTGATTCGATCCTTACGAAGCTAGGCTTTCCGTGGGTTCGGGGGCCCCTGTGCGAATCTGCTTGCGTCCTGATTGCCGAACAGTCTGCAGCCTGATGACCGAACAGCCTGTTGTCCAATGCCCGAACTCCCAGCGAAGTGGTGACTGTCTACCGGACGAGCAAGGTTGCGAAGCACCTTGGAGGGGAACGATGAAAGTCGTCTACGATCCAGCGACCGATACCCTGACGGTGGAACTCAAGCCCGGGGTCGCCTCCGAGAGCGACGAGGGCAAGCCGGGCGTTATCCTCGATTACGATGCGCAAGGGGAACTCCTCGGGCTCGAAATTCTCGACGCATCCAAACACGTCCCCGATGTGCGCGGCGTCCACTTCGAGGTCGCGGGCTGACGCGTCTGTTTTGTCACCATGCCCGAGGGCCGGTGTTCTGACGCCTGTCCGCGGTGCATGGCGCGCAATGAATCAGCCCTGCTCCATTCCTTGCTGACGACGCAGTCCCGCTGTCCTCGACTTCGCTTCCTGCATCCTTTCTTGACCGTACCGGGCGCCGGCCGGGTCCTCATGGGGCGGGCCGCTCCTGGAGGCGGTCGAGGCGGTCGGGTTCCATGCGGACGTGGACGGTTTTGCTGCGTTCGACCCGGACCTTGCCGGGAGGCGCGCCGCGGATGCGCCGGATGTGCTTGGCCTGGGTGAAGGTGACGTCGGCCGCGCGCGCGCCGCGCATCTTGCTGTAGTGGACCGCGAGGTGCGCCGCGTCGAGCAGCGTCTCCTGCGGGCAGGCCTCGCGCCCGTCGTTGCGCGCGACCACGTGGCTGCCGGCGGCGGGGGCGAGGTGGAACCACCAGTCGTTGCCGTTGGCGAGGCGGAAGGAGAGCGCGTCGTTGTCGCGGCTCGACTTGCCGACCCAGAGGGTGAGCCCGTCGCGGCTCTCGAAGGTGCGCACCCCCTTCAGAAGGCGCTGGCGCTCCTGCTCGCGGCGGGAGAGCTTGCGCGGCGGCGCCGGCGCGGCGGCCGCGGGCGGGAGCACGGTGTCGAGGGGAACGCGGAGCTCGCGCGCGCGCTCCAGGAGGGCAGGCGGGACCGCGTCGTCGGGACCGCGCTCGTCGCGCCAGGCGTCGAAGGCGTCGACGAGGTGGGCGAGCGACTCGATCATCCGGCGATTGCGGACGAGCTCGGCCTCGATCTTTTCCTGCCCGCGTTCGCGCCGGCGGGCCTCCTTGAAGAGCTTCTGCATGGTGTCCCGCGGGGGGCGGGCGGGGTCGAGCGGGATGCGGGCGGTCGCGCCGGGGTCGTCGGCAAAGAAGTCGCGCACCACGACGGCGTCCTGGCCGCGCTTGAGGTCGGGGAGGGCGGCCTTGAGGAGCTCGGCCCGCCGGCGGACCTCGTCGGCGTCGGCGGCGCGGGCGAGGTCGGCCTCGAGCTTCTCCTGCTTGCGGCGGGCGCGCTTGAGCGCGTTCGCCGCCGCCTTGCCGAACGCCTTCGCTTCGGGCGGAAGCGGGGCCTCGGCGGAGCGCTCCGGATCGGGTGCGGATGCAGGCATGTCCCCTCCTCCGGCGGCGGACCACCCCCACGGCAGCCCCCCGCGCCACAGGCCCGCTCCAACGGGCCACCCCTTTCATTGTACGAATCGGCCCCCTCCGACGCCAGACGGGGAGCCGGCCGACGCAGGCGGGGACGAACGGGTTCCTGCCGGCAAAGGGGAAACGCGGCCCCACGGAAAACGCAGGTGTGGGAGGCCAGTCCACGGAGAGACGAAGGTCTGTCGTGGGGCCACCCGCCCCGGCCCCGACAGGGGCCGCCCCGGGGCGGCGATCCGGCCCCCGCCGCCGGGTCTATCCCGACGCGTCGGCTCTGCGTTGGCTGTGCCTCCCCCTCCCCGCGCCTCCCCTCCGGGCAGCCCCGCGGG
>CAZKKD010000363.1:0-4472 GCA_964553265.1 uncultured Planctomycetales bacterium
ATGGGCTGGAAGCCCATGCCACGGCGCACCGGTAGTCTTAACTGAACCGTATTGGGTTTAGCAGGTGCTTCAGGAAGCGGGTGGCTGGGGGTCGGTCCGCCACGAGCCGTCGGGTGAGAGGGTGTGCCGCAGACGGCGCGCCGGGTCCTGGCGATGGTGGCTCAGCACGGTCACGTCGCCGTCGTCGCCGAGCGTGCAGGCCGCGAAAGCGTAGTCGTCGAACCACTCGGGATGGGCGCGGACGGTCTCGTAGGGTCCGCGATATTCCTCCCACGCGCCGAACCAGCGCGCCTTGAGCGCGCCGTCGGGTTCGTTCCCGGCGTAGACATCGTACGGAAAGAGCGGCAGCAACCCGAGGCAGTACGAGAGACCGATCGCCTGGTTGACCGTACCGACAAAGTCTGGATCGTGGTAGTCGCTGGCGGCGACCGTGGGGAAGAACGAGACAATTTGCGTCGTCTCCAGTTCGCGCGATGCCTCGGCCAGTTTCAGCAGGGTCCCTGGCTGGAAGTCGGGCGTCTCGCTGTGAAGGTAGTCGACCAGCGGCAGGACGCGGCGGATGTCGCCACCGAAATGGAGCACCGAGCCGTTGACGCTGAGGGTGACGGGCCGGCCGAGCGCCTGCTCCAGTTGCGTGCGGAGCGTGCGGAAGAAGCGGGTCACGGTCCGCTGCTGGAAGCGCTGGTAGTCGTCCCACAGCGGCACCTCGCCGCGTTCGGCTGCTTCGCGGATCTGCGCGTAGTGGGTGAAGCCCCGGCCGCGGAGGTAGCGCTGGTAGTCGAAGTCGATGCCGAGTTCGGCCGCGAATTCGCGCCGGCAGTGGCGGCAGAAGCAGCAGTTGCCGAAGTCGATCATCTGGGCGTTGCCGTACCAGTCGTCGAACTGGAAGCAGTCGGTCACCTCGTCGGCGATGAGGGCGACGGCCTGCCGGACACGGCTCTGGAGGTCCCGGGGGTTGTTCTGGCAGATGTAGGTGGCGCGCGCATCCGGCGTGCCGAACCGCGTCATCCAGGGCGCGATGACCGGTTCGCCCGTGAACGACCGGGCCCGGCCGGGCGGGCTGATGGTGTTGAGCGCGGCGACGAAGACGGGGGTGATGGCCCGGAACCGGGTGATCGGGTCCCGGTCGGTGATGTAGCTCCACTCCAGCCGCGTCGGCCGCAATGCGTCCATGAGCGCGAGCGCGTCTTCGAGCGTTCCGTTGTTGGGGCCGAAGCCGCGGACGGAAAGGCAGATGTCGGACGGTCTGGGCGCGGGCACGGCAGGCTCCTTTGTCGGCTCCCGGATGCGCCGGGCCCGCTCCTCGGGCAGGGCCCCGCGCTGCGACGGCGGACGCCGGACGGGATCCGTCCGCATCCGGCTATGGGGTACAGCGGGACGGATGGCCTGTCAACGCGAAACCCGAACGCACGGGAGCGGGATGCCCGGTGCGGCGGCGGGAAGCGTACGCTTGCGGGGCGCCTTTTGCGCAACGGTGAGACGATCGCGCGGGGCTACTCGAAGTGGATGGCGTGGTACTGGTTGAAGGCGTAGACCATCACGTTCATGCCCATCTTGTAGGCCTGGTCGGCAAGGCCTTCGCGGACGCCGGAGTGGCCGTCCTTCCACGCGTCGTTGAGGTCGCCCTGGTGGTAGAAGACGATCCACCGGCCCTGGTGCTTGATCCCCTGCGCGCGGTGGCCGGAGTGGTGCCACATCGGGGGCGCGCCGTTGGGGAACATGAAGGGCTGCTGGAAGATGACGTCGTCGTCGGCGATGTCGACCCAGTTCTTGTCCGGGAAGACCCGGCGCATGAGCTGGCGGAAGTGGTGGTCGAAGTGGCCGCCGCCGTTGTCGGCGAAGATCATGCCGCCCTCTTCCATGCAGTACCAGCGCAGCGTCTTGAGGTCGCTGGAGCTGACCTGGATGCGGAAGCCGCTGCTCAGGCCGCCGGTGATGAAGACGAAGGGCGGGGCGCGGTCCTCGGGGTAGCGGCGGAGCTTGCGGATCGGGATGCTCTCGGTGTTCGGCGCGATGCGGTAGCCGGTGCGCTTGTGGAGCTGGACGAGCAGGTTGTGGTCCGAGCCCACGCCCATGTCCTGGTTCCAGTCGCCGCCGTCGTACTCCAGGCGGATGAAGCGCACGCGCGCGTCCTCCATCCCCTCGGGCCAGCCGCCCTCCTTGCCGCCGCCCTTGCCGGGCTTGCCGGTCAGCTTGGTGGCCTGGTAGGTGTCGCGGGTCTCCTGTTCGACGTCTTCCATCACCTCGCTGTCTTCGATCTCGGGCCGCCAGAAGATGAAGGCGCTGTTCATGTTGAGAACCAGCTTCTTCTCTTTCTTCTTCTTCGGGGGCTTGACCTGCACCATTTCGACGATGGGGTTGCCGCTGCCCTTCGGGATGCCGTAGGGCTCCTCCATGCAGCCGTACCACATGATGAGCGGCAGCAGGAAGAGGAGAAAGACGTGCGCAAACCCCGCCCAGTAGACCGAGGTGCGGAAGCGCGGGTCGTGGCCGTGGGTGCGGATGTCCTCGACGATGCGGTCGCCGGCGAGCGGCTCCTCGCGCGGGCGACCGCGGTAGTGCAGCACCACGTCCCGCCGGATGAGCGAGACGAGGAAGAGCATCCCGAGCAGGAAGAACGGAAGCCATGCCCAGATGCCCTCGACCCAGAGCGAGTTGCGCCAGGGCTTGAACATGGTGTCGTCGAGCGCACGGTACATCACCCCCGGCGCGCGGAGGAGGAAGGTGAGGAAGTAGAGCCAGAGGACGAGGAAACTGGCCGCCGCCGCCTTCAGCAGGAAGAGGACCGGCCGCAGGCGCACCACCGCCAGCACCCCGGCCCCGATCTGCAGCCACGCGAAGACCCAGGCGAGGCTGGTGAGCGCGCGGAAGGAGGCGAGCAGGCCGGCCTCCGCCAGCGCGTCGAGGCGCTCGGTGTGGATCTCGGCGACGGCGAAGAGGACCTCTTCGCCGAAGACGGAGAAGTAGAGCGTGAAGACCCCGATCACGATCGAAAGCAGGGAGAGCCGCAGCGACCAGCGCACGCGGGCGACCAGCCCGTCGATCACGCGCCAGCCGAAACGCCAGACCCGGCAGCCGATCGTCCACGGGATGGTGGCAATCCAGTGCAGGCGCGCCCAGACGGGGGCGAAGATCCGCTCCGGCGCCTGGGCCACCGGGACCGTAAAGAGGTGCTTGCCGAGGAAGGGGCAGAAGGTGAAGAAAAGACCCAGCACCTCGCCCGCGCCGAGAAGCGCACCGTGGAGCGCCACGCCCTGGAGGGGGAGGAGCGCCCCCCACTTGGGCAGGAGCCAGAGGATCGCCTCCAGCAGGCCGAAGGCGAGCAGGCCGATGCGGAGCGCGGTCAGGACGCCGGGGCCGTCCTTGCGCGGGCGGCCGGGGCCGCCGGTCTTCGCCTTGTCGGCGCGGCGGGCCTCGCGCGGCGTCCGCGTTTTTGCGGGCGGGGCGTCGGCGGGAGTGTCCTTGGTCCTGGCGGAGCGGTCCCGCGTGGAGGCGCGCGCGGCGCGGTCGGCGCGGCTGCGTCCGCGGCGGCTGGCCGGCCTGCTGTCGTCGTCGGTGTCCGCGGGGGCGGGGAGGCTGTCGCGGTCGGACGTCTCGCCGCGGCCGCGCTTCTTCAGGCGGTTGGCGAGTGCGCTGCGGCCCGTGGGGGCGGCGTCCGGCTCTTCGGCGGGAGCGGAGGCCTCCGCGTCCGGGGCGTCGGGGGTGTCCGGGGCGTCGTCGTCCTGCCGCCGTTTCTTGAGGCGGTCGGCGAGGGCGCCGCGTCCGCGCCGGGGCTTGGGGGCGTCGTCTTCGTCGCCGCGCCGGCGTCCGGGTTGTCTGTCGCGTCCGCCTCGATTGCGCGCCATGCGGGTTCACCTCCACCGGCCGTGGCCGGTCTGGATGCGTGTTCTGTGTTTCCGTGGCCGGAACGGTACAGGCCGGTTCCGGCGGGCCGGGGCGGGGGTCCTGTTGCCCGCTCCGGCTGATTGCGTTCGGCGCCGCCCGGTTCGTACAGAAATCCGGTCAAAAACGCTGGCCGGGCGGCGGCGGGCAGGGTACTAGGGCTCGGTGCCGAGTGCGTCGGCGCCGTCGTCCTCGTCGAGGCTGAAGTCGCCCTCGAAGGAGACGTCGGATCCGGCCGGACGCTCGGTGATGACCTCGTCGGCCATGGCCTCGCGGGCGGCCTGCTGGCGGGCGGCCGTGGCGTTTTCGCTGTTCTCGCCGGCGCCGGTGGCGCGCTCCTGGAGGGCGGCCTGCTTTTCGGCGGCTTCGGCCTCGCGCTGCTTGCGGAGCTTTTGGGCCTCGGCTTCCTTGGCGGCCTGTTCGGCCTCCTTGGCTTCCTGGGCCTTCTTCTCGCGGATGGTGGGCAGGTGCCAGGTGCCGTACTTGCTGGCGTCGCTGGCGTAACCGATCATGAAGCCGACCGAGGTGACGCCGAGGAGGACCGCATGGATGACCACCGAGAGCCCGAGGCTCCGGCCCGTGGCGGGGCG
>CAZKKD010000364.1:0-4455 GCA_964553265.1 uncultured Planctomycetales bacterium
GCTGGGTGGGGAGCCCTCACCCCGGCCCTCTCCCGGGGGGGGAGGGAGGCCCGAAGGAACCTGGGGGGGGGGGCAGGGCCCCGTGCGGGTCCGCGCCGGGTCAGTGGGGCGGGGCCAGGACGCGGCGGGACGGGCCGATGCGCGCCCAGGGGGTGGGGGCGAAGCCGACCGCGCCGGCGGGGCCGTCCGGGGCGGGGGTCCAGCCGTCGCCGGGCTCGGGCCGGAGGCCGAGGTCGACGCCTTCGACATTCCCCGACGCGGTGACGTGCTCGGGCGTCGCGCCCCAGTGGAGGCGGTAGACCGGGCCGTGGGCGGCCAGGTTGCGTTCGACCGTCAGCTTGGGCGGTACGCCGCCGTCCGCGGCGAGGTAGGGCGCCGCCTCGCGCAGCTCGGGGTAGGCGGTGCGGTAGGGCGGCTGGTCGGGGCGCATCGCCTCGTAACGCGGTTTCATGATGGTGTAGACCATGTTGTGCCAGACCGGCGCGTCGCTCAGGCCGCGGGCGTCGAGGTTGATGCCTTCCTCGCAGTGGACCAGCAGGTTGTCGCGCACCACCAGGTCGCGCCCGCCGCCGAGGTGCATGGCCACCTTGGCGCGGACGATGACGTTGCCCTCGATGGTCTGCCCGCTGACGCAGTCGTCCATGTAGATGCCGCTGGCGAGGCGGCGGATGCCCCGGATGTCGGTGATGAGGTTGTGGCGGATGCGGTTGCCGCGGGTGGTGTAGTCGCGGCCGGTGTAGATGGCGCCGCAGTCGTCGGTCTCGGCGCAGACGTGGTGGATGTGGTTGCCGCTGATCTCGATCTCGTTGCCCCAGTAGATGATGCCGCTGTGGGGGAGATCGTGGATGAGGTTGCGCGCGATGCGGATGCCGACGCCCGAAGCGTGCACGGCCGGGCGGTAGCAGCGCGTCCAGCGGGTGACGTGGTGGATGTGGTTGTGCTCCACGGCGTGGCGGCAGGGCGTGAGCGTGGGACGGTCGCCGCCGCGGACCTCCACGCCGCTGTCGCCGCACTGGTGGATGCGGCAGCCGCGCACGGTGTGGCGGTCGCCGCCGCGGATGTCGACGCCGTGGTTGCCGAGGTTGCGCAGGGTGCAGCCGGCGACGGTGACGCGGCTGCCGTCGAGGATCTCGATGCCGGTGGCGCGGCCCGCCTCCAGCGTCAGGCCCTCCAGGCGGAGGTGCGCGGCGCCGTCGCAGCGGACGAGCGGGGTCTCGAGCACCGAGGCGAGCACCTCGTGCTCCGCCACGGGCCGGGGCGGCCAGAAGTAGAGGCGCTTGCGGCGGGTGTCGACGTAGTACTCGCCCGGGGCGTCGAGTTCCTCCAGGACGTTGAGGTAGTGAAAGCGCTGCCCGGCGCGGTAGCCCCAGTGCCCGCGGGGCTCGGCGGTGCGGATGAGGCGCTTGCGGAGGTCGAGGTGCTCGATGGCCTCGTAGGTGTTGGCCCAGTCCCAGGACCAGTAGCCGTGGACCCAGGCGTCGCGCGCGCTCTGCCAGCCGGCGGGTCGGTCCTCGTCGGCGCGGTAGTGGAACCCGCCCTCGACCGCGCCGACCTCCCGTCCGTGGCCGTCGCCGTCGGGGGCGAGCCGGCCGGGGCGGTCGAGCGTGGCGAAGCCCTCGTTGGGCCAGCGCGCCACCGTCATCGGGGCGCCGCCGAAGAAGAGCTCCAGGTGCGCCGGCGCGACCGGCTGGCCCATGCCGCGGGTGCGGAGCCGGCCGCAGTCGTCGATGCCGGCGGCCGCGAGGTCGGCCTCGAGCACGTGGGCGCGCGCCTCGGGCGTCAGCCGCTTGCGCACCGACGGCGAAGCGACCGGCCGGAGATCGGTGAGCACCCGCCCGCCGAGGAGGCGGGGCGCTTCTCCGTCCAGGGCCCGCCAGAGGACGGGGCGGCCGGGCGCGCCAGCGTCGTCGGCCGTGAGCGTCAGCGTTTCGGCGAGCACGTAATCGCCGCCGGCGATCCAGACGGTGGCGCCCCCCGGCGGCAGGCCGCCCTCGGCGCGCCTGCGCTGCCGGAGCGCGTCGCGCGCGCGCTGCAGCGTGGCGAAGGGTCCGTTCCGGCCCTGGCCCCGCAGGGAG
The DNA here is from genome assembly GCA_964553265.1 of uncultured Planctomycetales bacterium. Classification (GTDB taxonomy): domain Bacteria; phylum Planctomycetota; class SZUA-567; order SZUA-567; family JAFGNG01; genus CAZKKD01. The sequence goes on from CAZKKD010000364.1 coordinate 2,076, forward strand.
GCGCCGGTGTTGGAGTCCTTGCCGTCGGGCGCAACGTACCACGCCCAGCCCCGTGCGTTCTGCTTGCCGCTCATCCCGTGTCCCGTCTCTGCAGGCTCCTGCGATGGAAGTACGTGCCGCGCCTGCCCGTGGTGGTACCACCCGCCCTGCCGATGGCAAGCGCTTTTTGAAAAACGCCCTGCAGGCAGCCTACCCGATCTTCTCCGCGAGGTCGGCCAGGAGGACGGTGCGGGCGCCGTCGAGGAAGGCATTGAAGACGACGAAGCGGTGGTCGCGGCACCAGGCCGGGTGGGGATCGACCCGGAGCACGCCGTCGGGGCAGGGCTGCGCGGTCGGGAAGCGGACCAGCGTCTCCTCGCTCCCGTCGGCGAGGTCGACCCACCGCAGCGGCACCGTGCCGTCGCCGAAGGCGGTGGCCTCGCGGGTGTAGGTGTCGGTCAGCAGGTGGCGCCCGTCGGGGTGGATGGTGGGGTGGCCGCTGCCGGGGGTCTGGTCGAGGATTGTTCCGTAGCCGCTGCCGTCGGCGCGGACCTGCACGAAGCGGAGCCCGTCGCGGTTGATGTTGAGGTTCATCGAGATGCGCTCGCCGTCGGGGAACCAGGTGGCGTGGTGCCCGCCCTTCTCCCACTCCTCGGGCCCGACCGCGCAGTGGACGCGCCGCGCCTCCAGGTCGGTGGTGACCCAGGCGAAGCGGACGGCGCTGTGGTCGATGGCGAACAGGTTCCAGCGCGGCTCGTCCGCGGCGGGGAACCAGCGCAGGCTCAGCATCAGGCGGTCGCCCTGCGGGTTGAACTTGCTGTGGAAGCCGTAGAGCTCGAAGCGCGCGTCGGGGTCGATGCGGACCGGCGGGTCGGCCCGCTCGACGAGGTCGCGCAGGGACGCCAGGCGGTGCGCCCGGCCGGTGGCGGTGTCGGTGAGGGTGAAGCCGTCGTCGTCGGAGAGGCCGAGGTTGCGGCGCATGTGCTCGTCGGGGACGCGCACGCCGTAGCCGGGCTGGGTGCGCCGCATCGCGCCCATGTTGGCCGAGACGAGCCAGCGCCCGTCGGGGCTGGCGTGGTAGACGGTCCCCTCCATCCGCGTCCGCTGCCCGTCGGCGGGGTTGAGCTTCCAGGCGAAGGGCGTCCAGGTGGCGGTGTCGACGTCGTTGCAGTAGAGCGCCTCGTCGGCGCCGCCCCAGTTGACGTTCGCGCCCATCTGCGGTTCCCAGCCGCAGGTCTCGGCCACGACGCGGTCGGCGCCGGTCTCCAGGTCGACGACGACGACCTGCCCGGCCTCGCCGGGTTCGGGCTGGCGGTCCTCGAAGGGGAGCTGGAAGACCGCGAGCGAACGCCCCGAGGGGCTGATCGGGCAGGTGTCGAAGAAGCGGTGGATGCAGCCCGGGCGCGACGGCGTCACCCGCCAGACCGGCGCCTGCGGGTCGAAGTCGGTGTAGCGGGGAAAGACGCGGTCGAGGGCGGCGCGGTCCATGGGGGGCTCCGTGCAAGGGGGAATCGGGTTGCGCTCGGACCTACCCGATGCGCTGCGTTTCGTCAAGCTCGGGGGCAGGAGGCGTCTTCGCTTCGGGAGCGGGAGGGGCTGCCTCGGCCTTCCTGGTCCGACGATGGATCAAAAGGAAGTGTACGGCGCCAAAGAGGAGATCCGCCACCAGCACGATGAGGAGGAGCTTGAGGCTGGCGGCGACCAGGGATTCGGTGTGAAGCGTTGCTACGCTGCGCCATGCGAGCTTCGCCAGCGGAAATTCACCACTATGAGCGCCCCCGAAGCCTGCCTGTCCCGAGAGCAGCAGGACGGCCAGGACGGTTGTGCGTAAAACCAGGATCGGTCGTCCAGCGTCTTCGATGCAGTGCCCTGCAGCGTTTCCGGTCAACAGGATGGGCGCCAGCAAGGAAGCCAGCACGATCTGAATGTATGGCAACATGGGCGAGAGCGGGTCCAGGTTGAAGCCGTAGGATGCGAGATGGAACGTATACGTGCTGTTGGTTGCCGCCAGAAGTCCCGCCAGCACAAGCGTCCGCAATGGTAGGAGAATGAAAGCGACGGCACGCGCCCGGGGCGAGGGAATGCGTCGTTCGAACCAGCGGACGACGAGCTGTGCGAGGCCGCCGGAAACGGTGGCGCACAGGAGCGCGAGCGGCAGGACGTGAACGACCTGGGTCAGGATGTCGCTCATGAGGGCTTCCTTTTGCGTGAGGGTATGCTCTGTCGCGTATCTCTGCAAGTGAAAACTTTTTGCCTGCAGCTTTGGAGGCCCCTTTCTGCCATTGACAGCGGCGGGGCGGGCGCTACCGTGGCGGAGGTCTATCCTCTTCTGCGGAAAGGAGCCTTCCGTGCAGCCCGAATCGTCCGCCCTCTTCACGCCGCACACGTGCCCGGAGTCGGG
>CAZKKD010000365.1:0-4453 GCA_964553265.1 uncultured Planctomycetales bacterium
GCGCGGCCGGGTTGGGGGCGCGCTCGACCCCGGGCGTCGCGGATTCCCGCCAGGCATGGGCCAGGTCGACCATATCGGCTTCCGCGGCGTGGAGGTGGCGGTAGATCCAGTCGTTCGACCCATTCAGCCAGACCTCGAAATAGCCCTTGTCGCCCCAGCTCGACGCCGAGGGCTGCACCACCTGCACCCGCTCGGCCCGGGCCAGTGCATCGGCCGGGGTGGTGAGGGCGATCTCGTTCTGGTCGCAGGCGAGCTTGCGCAGCAGGAAGTCGAGGAAGTCGGGACCCTCGTACCACCAGTGCCCGAAGAGCTCGGCATCGTACGGCGCCACGATGAGCGGCGGCCGGCCGAGTTGGTCGTGCAGGAAGCGCGCCTGCGCCTGCCGGTTGAAGAGGAAGTTGCCGGCATGCTCGGCGGCGCGCTCGCGGGCGCGGTCGGGGTCGTAGGGCTCCTTGGCGTGGAGCGGAACGTCCCGTCCGGTGATGCGGTGGTACTTGATGCCGATGTCGCGGCGCACCCCGTCTTCGTGAAGGTACGGGCGGATGTAGGCCTCCTCGGCATCATGGCCGAGGTCGCGGTAGAACTCGCGGTAGTCCGGATCGCCCGGATAGCCGGAGACGCTGGACCAGACCTGGCGCGAGCTCTCGATGTCGCGGCCGAAGACCGCCACCCCGCTGCGGCAGAGCACCGGCGCAAAGACCCCGTATTTCGGCCGGGGCGACGCGTAAAGGATGCCGTGGCTGTCGAGGAAGAAGTAGCGGAGCCCCACCGCGGCGAGCTCCTCGTCGAGGCCCGGCACGTACCCGCACTCCGGCAGCCAGACCCCCTCCGGAGCGCGGCCGAAATGGCGCTCGTAATTGCGCACCGCCATCCGGAGTTGTGCGCGCACGCACTGCGGGTGGCTGAAGAGCGGCAGAAACCCGTGCGTCGCCGCGCAGGTGAGGATGTCCAGCTTCCCGGCGTCCTGCAGCCGGCGGAACGCCCCGAGGATATCGCGCCCGCAGAGCGTCTCGTAGACATGGTCCACCGCCGCCAGCTTCCGGCGGTACATGAGCGCCGTGCGCTGGAGTTCCGGCTGGTTGGCTGTGCGCCGCACCTCGCGCTCGCAGAGCTCACGCAACCCGGCCAGGCGGTCGGCGTACCGCTGCTGCAGGAGCGGATCGGTCAGCATTTCGCAGAGCGGCGGGGTGATGCTCATGGTCAGCCGGAACGGGATGCCGTCGGTGGCCAGCCGGTCGAAGACGTGCAAGAGCGGCACATACGTCTCCGTGATCGCCTCGAACAGCCAGTCCTCCTCCAGAAAGGACGGGTGCTCCGGGTGCCGCACAAAGGGCAGATGCGCGTGCAGCACCGGCGCGAGGTAGCCGTTGGGTTCGCCCCCGGACATCAGATGCTCCTCGGCTTCTTCTGGGCGTCGTGGCTGCTGACCAGCGGGCAGTGCGGCCAGTTGGCCTCTTTCCACTCCTCCTCGTCGGGCAGGCGCCGCACCGGGCTGCCGGCCTCGGCTCCGTAGAGCGCGGCCAGGAGGCGCAGGAAATCCTCGCGGCTGATGTACCACTCCGGGTCGACCAGGTCACTGGCCGCCGGGCGCGGCAGCGTCACGTCGTTGCCGGGAAGCACCGGCCGGTAGCCGCCTTCCCCGGTGCGAACGCCCAGTTCGGTCACCAGCACCCCGCCGGGCGCCACCTCCACGTACCAGTTCTCCGCATCCGGTTCGATGGGCACCTCCTGCACCTCGCCGGTCTCCAGGCGGACGAAGCGCAGAAGCCACTCCACCGCCCCCCCGCGCTCGACACTCTTGCGCGTTTCGGCGCTGAGGCGCCAGTAGGCGAAGACCCAGGCGGGGTCGCGCGCCATAACCTGGAACCGATCGCGATCAGGGCTCTGCGGCGTCTTCTTCATGCGTATCGGAGCACTCCCGGTTGAAAGCGGTTCGCTACGGCCGGAGAGGGCCACGGGGAATGGCGGGGCCCTTCGGCGCGGCGTCAGTCCCGTTCGATCCGGCGGTAGATCTTCTCGTACTGCCGTGCCGCCGCCACGTACGACCAGTCCTGTCGCATGGCGTTGATGATCAGCTGCCGCCAGATATCGACCTCGAGATAGGTCTCCAGCGCGCGGGACACCTCGTCCACGAGCGCGGCTTCGTTATACTCCAGAAAGACGAATCCGGTGGCGGTCCCGTCCTCGAGGCCCTCGGGCGTCAGGTCACTCACCGTGTCGGCCAGCCCACCGGTATGGCGAACCACCGGCACCGCCCCGTAGCGCATGGCGATGAGCTGCTCCAGTCCGCACGGCTCGAAGCGACTGGGCATGAGAAAGAGATCGCTCCCCGCGAAAATGCGCCGGCGGCGGTCCTCCCGGTCCTCGGACAGGTAGCACGCCTGCCCCGGGTACGAAGCGCAGAATGCGGCCAGGCGCTCCTGATGGTGCCGGCCGCCCTCCCCCTGGATGACCAGCTGCAGCGGCAGGCTGAGCAGCAGCTCCATCGCACCTTCCAGGAGGTCGAGTCCGCGCTGCTCGCTCAGGCGTCCCACATAGCTCACCAGCGGCAGGGACGCGTCCATCGTCAGGCCGCATTCGTCCTGCAGCGCAAGCTTGCAGAAACGTTTGTCATCCGGATCGTCCGCGTCATAGTTGCGCTCGATGGCCGTATCGGTCGCGGGATTCCACTCGTCACAGTCCAACCCGCTGACCACGCCGTAAATCTGGTCCGCCCGCGATTCGAACACGCCTTCCAGCCCGTAACCGTATTCCGGGGTCTGAATCTCGCGTGAATACGTCTTGCTCACCGTCGTGATGGCATCGGCGAAGAGAACGCCGCCCTTCAGCAGGTTCATCTTGCCGTAGAACTCCAGTCCCCGCCAGCTGAAGAGCGACCAGTCCAGCCCCGTCAGCGGCCAGTCCCAATGCCAGAACAACCCCTGGAAGGCCAGGTTGTGAATGGTCACAACCGTCCGGACGTCCCGCGCGGCCTGGAGATTCGAATAGAGCGTCCGGAGATACACCGGCAGAAGCGCTGTCTGCCAGTCGTGGCAGTGGATGATGTCGTAGTCCAGCCCCAGTGCGTCCAGTGCCTTCGCGGCCGCGCGGCAGAAGAAGACAAAACGCTCGCAATTGTCGGCGTAGTCGCCATCCTCCATGCCGTACAGGTAGGGGCGATCGAAGTACTCTTCGTTTTCGATGAAGTAGGCGGCCCCCGGCTCGACCCCCTTTGCCGGCATGGTGGCACGGTGCACACGGCCTTCCACCAGCCGTCCGCCCATGTCCACCTCAACCGTACTGTTGCACGGCAGGATGCCATACGCCTTCCGGTCGATGCTGCCGTAAAGCGGAAGGATGACGTCGGTTTCCACCCCGATGGAGGTGAGGGCGCCGGCCAGCATGCCGACCACTTCAGCCAGGCCGCCCGTCCGTGCGAACGGAACCCCTTCCGACGCCGCCATAAGCACTTTCATGCGGTTCTCCCGACGGTCTATGCCCCCCGAAGCACACGCATTCAGGCTCCACGGCACCGGGTGCCCAGCCAGTCTAGCCGAGCGGCGGATCGTGTCAACGGAAATCAATCCGCCCCCGTTGACGGGAAAACGCTTCAACCGGCTGTGCCGGAAGAAGCTACGGATCATTGGCCGCGCGCGCGCACACGGCACAGGGGGCGGCCGGTCCGGCCGCCCCCTGTGGGAGGTCTGCAACAGTCGCGTTTCCGGTCTGCGTCGTTACTGCAGCAACTGCAGCACGTTCTGGCTCGCGGCGTTCGCCTGCGCCAGCATCGCGGTACCGGACTGAACCAGAATCTGGTTCTTGGTGAAGTCACTCGTCTCCAGGGCCATGTTCGCGTCCCGGATGTGGCTCTCCGTGGCCGTGATGTTCTCAATGGCCACGCCAAGGCTGTTGGCGTTGGTCTGCAGCATGTTGGCCTGGAAAGCACCGAGCCGGGCCCGCAAGCTGCTCACGTCGTTGATCGCCTCGTCGATGATGGTGAGCGCCTTCACCGGGTCGACTGCGAGGCTCGCGTACCCCCCGCCCAGGAGGTCCGACATGGTGAGCATCTTTTCGGTCTCGACACCGCTGCCGTCAAAGTCGTCGGTGAACTTCACCTTGCCGAGGTTGGCCACCGACATCGTCGGGATGGAGTAGACCGTCCGCTCCTGCACGCCCGCGCCTTCGCCGAGCTGGAACTGCATGCCGCTGGAGAACTGGTTCAGGTCCTCGCGGTTGGTGATGCCGGCGTTGACGGCCAGGTTGTTCGACAGCATCATCTGGCCGATGGAGGCCGCGGACGCACCGTCACCGTAGCCGACCTGGGCGATGGTCGTCTGCCCCAACTCGCCCTGCCGGAAGGCAATGTGGCCCGAGAAGTCGCTCGTCGCCGCTTCGGCCGTCAGGCCATCGGTAAAGAGTTCCTGCCCGTTGACGCTGACCACCGCGCCGCTGCCGCGGCTCTCGGCGGTCGAAC